>NZ_JADEWJ010000177.1:0-8134 GCF_015207725.1 Synechocystis sp. LEGE 06083 | reverse complement strand
CCCCTTCGTTGACCCCCTGCCCCCGGTCTATGGTCTGGCGATCGCCCCGGAACAGAGGAAAGATGAGGTTAAACTCAGCACTGCCCTAGGAAAATTGGTGGAAGAAGACCCTTCCCTCACCTGGGAACAAAATCCTGAAACCCAGGAAGTAATCCTTTGGGGCCAAGGGGAAATCCATCTCAAAGTGGCGCTGGAAAGATTGGAAAGGCAATATAAACTGCCCATGGTGTCCAGCCAACCTGAAGTGCCCTACAAGGAAACTATCCGCAAGGACACCCAAGTTCACGGTCGCTATAAACATCAAACTGGTGGCCATGGAGCCTTTGGGGATGTGCACCTCACCATCAAACCCCTGGAACGGGGCAGTGGCTTTAGCTTTAGTGAAACCATTGTGGGGGGAGTGGTGCCCAAACAGTATGTCCCCGGGGTGGAAATGGGAGTGCGGGAGTATCTAGCTAAGGGTCCCCTTGGCTATCCGGTGGTGGATGTAGCTGTCACTCTAACCGATGGTTCCTACCACAATGTTGACAGTTCTGAACAGGCTTTCAAACAGGCGGCTCGCCTTGCCATGACGGAAGGAATGCCCCGATGTCAACCAGTGTTGTTAGAGCCAATTTTGCAAGTAGAAGTGGTGGCCCCTGCGGAGTTCACTGCTAGGGTGTTGCAGTTGGTCAGTGGGCACCGGGGCCAAATTTTAGGTTACGAAGCCCGCTCCGATTGGAAAAATTGGGACCAGGTAGCAGCCCATTTACCCCAAGCGGAAATACAAAATTTCATCATCGAACTGCGTTCCCTGACCGTTGGGGTGGGAACTTTCACTTGGCAATTTGACCATCTTCAGGAGGTGCCGGATAAATTTGCGCCTAAATTATCGGAGTAATCCGCCTAGGGACCCCAATTTGATCCTTTCCAATTTTAGGATTTGAGCAGGATGGGGGGAGTTTGGCCTTTGCCAGCGCGGAAAATCGAGATAATCTTAAGGGGCTATTTTGACGATCGCCCTAAAATTTTATGGTTTTCCCTTCCCCCAACGGTGGCTCCAACGACGGTAATTCCAATCTGGATGAATATGATGACATCACTGGGGCCCGACGGGAGGAAGCCCTACGTAAAGCCCGGAACTGGTTTGTGATCCTAGTGGTGGGAGGACTAATGCTGGGGGTCTTAGTGGCCTTTGGCGTGGTGCAAGTGCTCAATAGCCTCGGTCTAACGGAAAAACCCGATGCCCCCCTCCGCATTCAGATAGAACAAAACAATCAAAATCAGCCCCAACAATAAATATTGCCCAATCCGTCGGGAAACATTTACGGGGCAGCAATCATCCTGCCAAAGACCCGTTACCCCAACAGGGGTCTCCACCAAGCTTCATTGTCCAAATACCATTGCACGGTCTGTCTTAATCCCTGTTCCACTGTCACTTCTGGCTCCCAGCCCAATTCCCGTTTAATTTTGCTGGCATCAATGGCGTAACGGCGATCGTGCCCAGGGCGATCGGTGACATAGCTAATCAGTTTTCGGGCCGGCTTAACTGGCAAATTATGAGCTAATTCGTCCATGAGGTCGCATAAAAGTTCCACCAATTCAATATTTTTAACCTCATTGTTGCCGCCAATGTTATAGGTCTGTCCCGGCAAAGCTTTAGTTAAAACCAGGTCTAAAGCCTGGCAATGATCCTGGACGTAAAGCCAATCCCGCACATTTTGCCCATCTCCATACACCGGCAACTTTTCTCCGCGCAAAATGTTAAGACACATTAGGGGAATAAGTTTTTCGGGAAACTGATAGGGGCCGTAGTTATTAGAACAATTAGTAATTAAGGTGGGCAAGCCGTAGGTGTGAAAATAGGCCCGCACTAAATGGTCACTGCCGGCTTTGGAGGCGGAATAGGGACTGTTGGGGGCATAAGGAGTGGTTTCTGAAAAACCCGGATCATTGGGGGCCAAACTGCCATAAACTTCATCGGTGGAAACATGGAGGAAACGAAACTGTGCCGGTTTGCCTCGGCTTTGCCAATGTTGCCGAAAGGATTCCAACAAGGTGAAAGTGCCCACCACATTGGTTTGCACAAAGGCTCCAGGACCAAGAATGGATCGGTCCACATGGGATTCCGCTGCGAAATGGGCAATGGTTTCAATTTGTTCTCCCCTTAATAGTTGATCCACTAAAGGGCGATCGCCAATGTCTCCTTCGACAAAGCGAAAATTAGGCAGTTTTTCCAAAGGAGCTAGGGTGGCTCTATGCCCCGCATAGGTGAGCGCATCCAAAACCACCATGGGGCGATCGCCGTAGGTTTGAACGCAATGGTAAACAAAATTAGCACCAATGAAGCCTGCTCCACCGGTAATCAAAATTGGGGTGTTGGCCATGGAAAATTACTGTTAGAAGATGACAAGTTAGCGAAAGTAACCATGGATGTTGGAGCTTCAGAGTTGCTCACCATTGGAAGCCCAATGATCCCAATTAATCACCAATGGGAACCCGGTCTAAAAGTCTTTGCAAAATTGCCTTGGGATCTTTGCCACTGGCGGGAATTAACCGATGGGCCAACACATGGGGGGCCACAAACTTGACATCGTCATCAATGGCATAGTCCCGTTCCTCCAAAAAGGCAAAGGCTTGGGTGGCCCGTTGCAGAGCTGTTGTCCCCCGGGGACTGACACCCAAGGTCACATCTTCATCCGTTCGGGACGCCCGCACTAAGCGCAGGAGATATTGTTGTAAATCCTCCGTTAATTTCACCCGCCGCACTGCCTGTTGCAATGCCTCCACTTCCTCCAAGGAGATACAGGATTGTAAATCCCCTACGGCGATCGCCTCTGGATTTTGTTGCCGCTGGAGCATTTTCAGTTCCTCTGCTTCCGAGGGATAACCCAAACTAAGGGAAAGGGCAAAACGATCCAACTGCGCCTCCGGTAGTGGAAAAGTCCCCTGATACTCAATGGGATTTTGGGTAGCAATGACAAAAAAGGGATGGGGCACCAACCGGGTTTCACCGTCCACTGTGACCTGTTTTTCCTCCATCACCTCCAACAAAGCCGCCTGGGTGCGGGGAGTAGCACGGTTAATTTCGTCAGCCAGGAGAATATTGGCAAAGGCCGGGCCAGGCAAAAACTCAAACTCACGACTACTAGGGTTCCAAATGTTAGTGCCGGTAATATCGGTGGGCAATAAATCGGGGGTACACTGCACCCGCTGAAATTTACCGTTAATAGAACGAGCCAGGGACTTGGCCAAGAGGGTTTTGCCCACACCGGGCACATCTTCCAACAGAGCATGGCCTCCACTCAACAGGGCCACCAACACTAAACGAATGGCCTCATCCTTGCCCACAATGGTTTGACTAAGATTTTGGGTAAGGACAGAAATCTGTTCTCGCATAGGGGAAGCATAGCAGCGAAGGCTAGGGTGGTTTGGATAACAAATTAACAGCTTTTACTGTACCGCACCCGATGTGTCCAAGGTAACTGTGTATTTGCAAAGCCTGCTGATGGACAAATTTCGCAAATCTAGTAGTCCCGACTCTGTTGCAAATTTAAAAATTGGGTAAATTCTGGTTTAAATAATAATTTGACTACGCCAGTGGGCCCATTTCTATGTTTAACAATTAACAGTTCTGCTACCCCTGGATCTGGGGTGTCAGGATTATAATATTCATCTCGATAAATCATCATAATTAAATCGGCGTCCTGTTCGATCGATCCGCTTTCTCTCAAATCTGACATCATTGGTCGCTTATTAGTTCTTGATTCCACTGCTCGACTGAGCTGAGATAACGCAATTACCGGCGCATTAATTTCCCTGGCTAAACCTTTGAGGGAACGGGTGATTTTTGATAACTCCTGCACCCGATTATCACTGCCCCCTTCCATTAATTGCAAATAATCAATTAAAACCATGCCCAAGGGGCCTTTTTGTTCACTTTGAAGACGACGTACCTGGGAACGCATTTGGGTCACTGAAATACTTGCCGTATCATCAATGTATATGGGCAGGCTAGAAAGGGTGCCCATGGCCGCCGTTAAAGGCTCAAATTCCGCCTGGCTAAAATGGCCTGTCCGCAGGCGGTTACTATCAATTAAAGACTCACTGGCTAACAGTCTTAATGCTAACTGTTCTTTGGACATTTCTAAACTAAAAATAGCCACTGGCAAATTTTGATTTTTAGCAATGTTAGCGGCAATTCCCAATCCAAAGGCTGTGTTATGCACACAAATATCATTGGCAATGAAGTTATGGGTTACTGGCACCGTCAAATCATAAACTTGCTTGAAGCCGACGGATTCAATGTCAACAATTTCATCCCAATAAACATCGCTAGTTGCCAATTGCTGAAGAGGGATATTTGCTAGCGAACTGGATAATTTGAATAAACGCTCTCTTGTTAAAGCTCTTTTGCCAACGTGGAGATTACTTCCATTGACAATGCCAGAACGTTTAGCTAAAGAAGACCAGGATTCACTGCCCTTAGCTAACTTCAGTTGTCGCCAAACTTCTACAGGAATGAGATCACTGTTAGTTTGGTATTTCTTATTGATTAGCAAAGATTGAATAGCGGCAATTCTCTCTTCTTTACCAAAAATACCAATTTCTTCAACAAAATTTTTAATTGAATGAGTGTCGGTAATATCTAATTGCCAAGCAGTTCTAGAGTGATTATTATATTTAACTGCTCGTTTTTTGAGTTTTGCAACAACGCCAAACCTTAAGAGAAGATGCTGAACTTGTCGAGCTAGTTTTTCACTGACACTACAATAACCTAGCTGAATTTGCTGACTTTTAAGAATGCTGGCCCAACCATCTGTTGCAAATAAACGATTTAAAAACAGAGCCAGGGAAGATTTTTCTAATTGGAAAACCAGATCAGGAATAGTTTTTGTGTGGGCAGTTTTACCATCTACTTCTAGTTCTTGTAGCCAAATTTTTACGCTACTAGCTCCATTTTTTATCAGTTCCGTTGCCTGTGATTTTGGAGGTAATAATAGACTAGGTGCGACTCCCAAGGTCTGACAAAGTAATTCGAATTTATTTTTCTCTGGAAAACAACAACCTTTTTTCCAATTATCAATACTACCAATACTGACTTTTAATTTACTAGCTAATTCTTTGGTTTTTAAAGAGCTAGCTTTAATTATATTATTGAAATTTTCAGCAAAAATTTTTCTTTTCTTGGCAATAAGTTTGACATCCTTGGAAATTCGTAGGGTCGGAGTGCGGGTATTATTAGAGGTTTCAACAACAACCTTAATGCCGACAAAGTCTTTGGTTGCTTCTTCAAAGTCTGCCTGAATTCTAGGGTTAATATTGGTAAATCGAGCACAGGTTCCCGTCAGATCTCCATCACCGAGCAAGTATGCCAATAGTTTAACTTTGCCAGCACTTAAAATTTCGTTGCCAAAACAGGACAGATGACGAGGGACAGCAATTTTATCTCCAATTTTTAAATCGGCAAGGGCCCGCCAACCCATTATGGTTAGATAAGGATGGGTTAATGTTGTTTCTAGGGAACGTCCCAATTTTGTGGTAATACGAAAAACCGGTTTAATGCCATCATCAATAAAGTCTGAAGGGTTAGCCCAATCAAGTTTCCAATCTTGATTAAGAGTTAATAATTCTGCCTTTTTTTGCTTATAAATTTCGGCAATTGTACAAATACGACCGTCTGCTAAAACAATTTCTGAGTTAGCCGCACAGCACTTGCCCATCGATGGTCTTCCAGCCAAAATAATTAAATCTGCCCGTTGTAATCCCCCCGTCATTGCATCAAGATCATAGAATTGGGTTTCCACCCCTGGACTGGATAATTTTTCGTGTAATTTATCTAGCTCAATAAAGGTATTAACTAAGGTTTCCGATAGCGGTACTAACCCTGCTTGGGGTCGGGATTGGGTAAGGCGAAATATTTTTTGTTCCGATTCATCAAAAATTGTTTCTAATTCTTTGCTGGTTTCATAACCCAAATCAACAATGTCATGCCCTGCAGCAATGAGTTGACGTCGTAAATATTTGTCCATGACCAGAACGGCGAAACGGTCAATGTTCACCGCGGAAATGGTACGGTCCAACAACTGAGTTAATTTCACCATGCCCCCGATCACCTCTAGATGATGGTGGTCTTGGAGCCAACTGCTGACGGACATTAAATCCGTGGGTTGACTTTGGCCATGGAGGCTGAGCATGGACTCGTAGATTAAGCGGTGGGCTTTGACATAGAAAGCATCCACCACTAGGAGGTCAATAATGCGACCGATCGCCTCTGGATCCAGCAGAATACCCCCGAGAATGTATTCTTCAGCTTCAATGTTTTGGGGGGGCAGGGCAGGGTTAGCAACCATCAAATTGAGGGCAATAGGGGCAATGGAATCTAGGCGGTGTAGGAAGAAACCATGGCGGGTCGTCGCTCTGGAGTTCCATATCGACCGGCATAGAAGGCCAAAATTTCCTCAATAACTTGGCGATCGCCAGGGGAAAGATCATCCTGTAGAGTCAGCTCTAGGCCGCCCACCTGACTGTTGTAATAGTCAAACTGGGTAAAAGTGGGAGTTAGAAGGGTAGCGGTCACACCAGCAAGCTGTTGCACATGGGCCGCGATTTCCCGATAAACAGCGAGGGGCAATTGAGGAAAACAAATAACTTCGCTATGCAAGGCAGTGGCAACCAACAAAAACGTCTTATATGCCCATGATATACTCAACGGTCTTTTCTCTCTATCAGACCCGGAACCGACTGCAGAAGGAAAACCTACCTTCAATTCCCATCAAGGAGTTTGCCAACAATTTTCCGTTACAGGGAGGATCTAGAGGGTACTTTTCAATGGTATGAGGCCTTGGCAACGCCTTTTGAGGACTAGTTTTGTGATAACGGCCTAACCATTACCATGGGACGTTAGCCCGGTGAAAAATTTGGCAAATTGTATGAATTATTTAGGATTTGACCCCGGTCGGGATAAATGCGGGGTGGCGGTAATGACTGGCGATCGCCAAATTTTGTACCACGAAACCATCTCGGCCCAGGAGGTACCCCAGCGGTTACCGGCCCTGTGTAAGCAATATAAAGTGGGACAAGTTGTAATGGGTAATCAAACCACTGCTAAACAATGGCAAAAACAACTGCAAAGTTATTTGCCCCCAGCCATGGCCCTAGCATTGGTAAACGAAAAAAATAGTACTGTGGAAGCCAGGCAGAGATACTGGCAAATGTATCCCCCCCAAGGATTGGGGCGTTTGGTACCCCTCGGTTTAAGGACTCCCCCCCGCCCAGTGGATGATATTGTTGCTATTTTGTTGATTGAGCGTTATCTGGATTTGGATAGCGGCCGTTGCTAGGGGACAAATCTTTATGGATTGGTGGAAAAAACTGCGGCGCAATAGCCTGGCCCGTTGGGGTGCCATCCTGCTGTTGTTGTTTTACGTCGTTGTCATTGGCGCGGATATTTTTGCCCCCTACAATCCCTACAATGCCCAGGTAGATGGTTCCCTGTTGCCCCCTACCCAAATCTATTGGCAATCACCGGAGGGGCAATGGATCGGGCCCACTGTTTATCCCACCCGCCAGTTGCCCACGAATTTAGAAACGGGATTAAGACCCCTAGAAGTGGATTTCAGCCAACCTTCCCCAGTCCGCCTTTGGGTTAAAGGAGATGGTTACGTCTGGGGACAAATTAAATTGCCCTTACCGCCCAGTTTTACCCCGGTGGAAATTTTTCCAGGCATCCCAGGCGATCGCCATTTAATTGGCACCCTAGGGCCCGGTAAATTGAACCTTTTGGGGACAGACGAACAGGGACGAGATCAATTTAGTCGTCTGTTATTCGGCGGCCGCATTAGTTTATTTATTGGGCTGATTGGGATTACCATTTCCTTTCCCCTGGGTATGGTGGTGGGGGGCGTGGCTGGTTACTTCGGCGGTTGGCTAGATGTGGTTTTAATGCGCTTGGTGGAAGTGCTGATGACCATCCCCGGCATTTACCTGGTGGTGGCCCTAGCGGCGGTACTGCCCCCCGGTTTGGGTAGCGCTCAACGGTTATTGCTCATTGTGGTAATTACCTCTTTTATCAGTTGGTCTGGGTTAGCCAGGGTAATTCGGGGCCAAGTACTTTCCCTCAAACAACAGGAATACGTCCAAGCCTGTGTCGTAT
>NZ_JADEWJ010000176.1:0-8149 GCF_015207725.1 Synechocystis sp. LEGE 06083 | reverse complement strand
CGGTTTTTTTGGGCCAGATTAGTCAACAAGGCAGGGGCCGGAGCAAAAAGGTTATGACAACAGCTTTCCCAATGATCAAGACGCTTGGTGAGTCGTTGTAACTGTCGATAGATGAAATAAAGCCTAATTGCGAGGAAGATATTGCCCAGGGCCAGACCAAAGTTAAAACAGATAACGAACAGCAACATCGAATGTTAAAATGGGGGGTCAGTTCGGGGAATTAGCTCAGTTGGTAGAGCGCTGCGATCGCACCGCAGAGGTCAGGGATTCGAGTTCCCTATTCTCCATAAACTCTACCTTGCCATGGTTTTGCCACGGTCCAGCCGGGCAGGTAATTCCCGCCTAGCGTTAACGCCAACGTTGATTTTCCAGGTCACGAATTTGTCGTTCCAGGCGATCGATGCGCCCCCGCAACTCGTCCATTTCCGACTGACGGGGTAAGCCCAAATCCTGGAGCATATTGCGCAGTTGTCTTTCTAAATTTGCTTCAATTTGTCCCTGCTCACTTTTGATTTGGCTCATTAAATCGTCCACAAAAGCGGTGGCTTGGTCGGCGTTAATTTTGCCTTCCTTCACCCATTGGTCACTCACATCGCTGAGTTTTTCCGCCACTAGAGTGGTGGTGCCCACACCAATCATCAAGAGTTGTTTTAGCCAGTCGTTTGTATCCATGGAGGGTTACGGGATTGAACAAAGTTGATAATTTGCCGAAAGTTGAGCTGAAGAATGGTGACCCAATTCCTCCTTGCCCTTCTCGTCAACCATAGCAAAAACCACCTTAAACGTTTTAACTTTCCAGTTCTGGGTTGCCAGTGGTCCACGGCCACACCCTCCCTGGGCTGTTGCTATATAATGGGCGGCACGGTCTTATGGGCGATCGCCGCTGAAATATTTATTTTTGAGAGTATGAATTTGATTACTTGGTTAGCTGATTTTTCCCGGGGCCACTGCGTTGGCATTTGCGCCGCCCTGGTACCGTCAATTTTACTCTGCACCACTATTTGCGCCGGTTTAATTGCCCTAGACCGACCCCGCTGGTCAGTTAACACTGCCTACGTTGCCACCCTGGTCGCCTGTGGCGTAATGGTGCTCCACGTTGCTTCCTGGTTCAGTATTGGGGTCATTACCCCGGTCACCTTTATTTTGTTGGGGCTTTCCCTGTCCTGTGGAAGCTTAGCTACCCTGTTCTGGCGATGCTCTCCCCAATGGCAAGAATTTTATCACTCTGGATTGAGGGAAATAATCAAAGCTAAATGGCCCCAGACCTTAAAGATTTGACATTCCCCTGTGGTCGAGGCTCTCTGCGAGATCGCCAACTATGACAGAACCAGCCAACAATCATCCCAGTCCCCCGCCGCAAAATTGGTTGTTCAAATGGTGGAATTCCCTCAACGCCATCACACGCCTCTTGGTGTTGGTGCTGGGGGCTCCTCTAATGGTGCTCAATGCCAGGGCCCTATCCTCCATTTTTGGCTATTTTGAGTCCCTTTTTGTCATTAGCCTAATCGCCTCCGTCATCGCCTTTTTACTCAATTACCCAGTGGCGTGGCTAGAAAAACAGGGGGCGAAACGTTTTGTTGCAGCCAGTTTTGTCTTCCTCACCGCCCTAATCATTTTCACCGCCCTGGGAGTAACCCTCATTCCCCTCGCCCTATCCCAGGCCCAACAACTGGTGGCCCGCCTACCGGATTGGCTCGATTCGGGTCAGAAGCAATTGGTATTGTTGGATCAAAAAGCAGAAATTCTTGGGTGGCCGGTTAACTTTGACGGTCTCATTCCCCAAATTAATAGCCGCCTAGCCGCTGAGCTACAAAACCTGGCCGGTAGCACTCTCAACTTAGCCCTGAGCCTGACCGTCTTCACCGTGGTGCGTTTGCTGGACGTGCTGTTAACGATAATTTTGACCTTTTATTTACTCCTCCACACGGACGACGTTTGGCAAAGCATCATTGGTTGGTTGCCGGAGCGCTTCCAAAAACCTTTTTCCGATACCCTGCGCCGTAGTTTCCAAAACTATTTCCTCGGTCAATTGGTCTCCGCCACTTGCATGGCCCTGGGACTGATTTCTGGCTTTTTACTGCTCAAAGTTCCCTTTGGCTTACTTTTTGGCCTCACGGTGGGGGTGATGGCCCTGATTCCCTTTGGGGGCTCTGTGGGCATTGTGTTAGTAACTTTTTTGGTGGCCCTGCGGGACATTGGCATGGCGTTACAGCTGCTGGCCGTGGCCTTAGTGATCCAGCAAATTGTTGAAAATGGCATTGCCCCTAGGGTGCTGGGGAGTGTGACGGGGTTAAATCCCTTTTGGGTTTTGATTTCCCTCTTAACCGGAGCCAGAATCGGTGGCCTACTGGGGGTGATAGTGGCTGTGCCTTCGGCGGTGATGATTAAAGAGGCCCTGGGGGCAATCCGCAGTATGAAGCCCTTGGTGCCAGCCCCAGACCCTAATCAAGATCCTTTGTATTTTAAGGGACAGGAAGAGGTGCGTCCCTTACCGCCCCGCCCCTGAATGTTAGGGTTTGCTTCGTATCAAAAACTACAGCAAATTTGAAATTGATTGACCCTAAGGGCTTAAGGAGAGACAGGACGGGGTAAGATTACTCTCTAGCCAGTGACAGCCATCTCGGTTGGCAATTTGTCCTTGCCCTAACTCCCCGATCTCAATGAGTAACGAAATTTACCTTAACCATCCGACCTTCGGGCTTTTGTATCAGATCTGTTTTTTGGATGACAATCAGGAAATTTTTACTACCCTTTATGCCCAAAGGTTATTTTTTTTGGTAAAAACTACGCCAAATAATACGCAGTTCGAACCAATTACCAGGGCGGACGCCAAACTGCTAATTGAAAATCGCCTGAGATTTTTACGCCGGGCGGGGGATTTTAAAGCCTATGACGTGTTGGCAAAGTTGCATAAAAACACTTTTTGAGATTGATTTCTTAGCCAACATTGTCGGAGATTACGCTGTGATAAAACATTTTTTCATTCCCCTAGGGTATTTTGTCTGGGCCCAAGCAAACTAATTGCGCTACCCTGAGCCTGGATAAACCCTTGGTAAATTAAAACGAATTTAAGGATTGAAATTTATGTTGCTCAAAAGTGCTGTTGCTTGGTTGGCTTTAACCTTTACCACTGGCCTAGTGTCGATCGCCCCGGTGCAGGCGGAAACGGTGTTGGAGAGGGTGGCCCGCACAGGGGAATTACGGGCTGGAACCCGCATCGATGCGGTGCCGTTTGGTTTTCAACTGGCCAATGGGGACATCGAGGGTTATGGAGTTGATTTAATGGCCTTAATTGGTCTGAAGTTAGCGGCAGAGACGGGCAAGACCATTACCGTTGATTTAGATACAGTTACCCTCCAGAATCGTTTTCAGGAGATCGCCAGTGGGGAATTAGATATAGTTTGTGAAGCCACGACCATTACCCAAGACCGCTTGGAGTTGGTGGATTTTTCGGCGCCATTTTTCATTTCTGGGGCCAAGTTTTTAATGAAACAAGCCAGTGTGGATGGTTTTCAAATTAATGGCACCCTGGAGGGGATTCCCATTGCCTACATTGAAAACACCACCACCTTCGACATTATTCCCCAGATTTATCCCTTGGCCCAGTGGGTGGCCGTTCGGGATCGTGAGGAAGGCATTGCTCAATTGGATAAGGGCCAGGTAACTGCGGTGGTCAGTGACGGTATTTTGTTGGTGGGGGAACTGCTGAAGCAGGGTAAAGATCCCGCTGATTATGCTTTGGGGCCCTATCAACCCATTACCACGGAACTCTACGCCTGTATTCTTCCCCAGGGGGACCGGGACTGGAAAAGGTTTGTGGACGAGGTCATTTCCAGCACGGAAAACCATGACCTGTTGCAAGAATGGTTCAACCTTGACCAGAGCAATGTGGTGCGGGTTGATCCTCTCTAGATTTCCATAAATTTTGCATGGGCGATCGCCGGGGGACAGGGCCGGAGTCCCCCCATTGCGGCAATAAACTAAACCTTTTTCCTTAGGAGTTAGGGACCTGTTAGCAAAATTCTGGTTGGCTCCCTAAACCGGCCTACTAAAGCTCCGGCAATGATGGGAAACCGAATCTCACTCTCCTCCCCCAATTTGGCAAGCAGGGGGCTCTTAAAACCCCTTGTTAGTGCCTATTTATCTATATGCCCGCATGGCCGAGGGCTAGGCCAGTGGCTAACATACCAAACACCAGAAATGGCTGGGCACTGGCTTGATATTTGACATCATTTTCCAGGGGATTACGCAGAAAATACATATCCTGAAAAGTTATCTGGGGAATGAGCAATAGCAACACAATGGTGGCGTAAAGCTGTTGGTGCACATAAATCAGGTATCCCGCAATACCCGCTTGGAAAACGTCGATCATGATCACACAGATCCAGGCTGCTGTCCCGATGCCAAACATCACCGGCAACGACTTTAACCCTAATTGGCGATCGCCTTCCACACTTTTAAAATCGTTAACCACCGCAATGCCCAAACCAGCCAAGCTATAAATCAGGGTCAACACCATAATGGTGGGGTTGAGAGTACCAAACAGAGCATGGCCCGCCCACCACGGTAGGGCAATGTAGCTAGCCCCCAGGGCATAATTCCCCAACCAACCATTTTGTTTAAGCTTCAACGGCGGTGCGGAATAAATGTAGGCAATAAATGCTCCCCCCAGGGTCAGCACGGTCATAATGGGAAAATCATGGTGAGCCCACACATCTAGACCATAGGCAACACCAATGCCCGCCGCCAACAGGATCAAAATCTGCGCCACCACCTGGGGCACAGAAATGGCCCCGGAAGGAATGGGTCTATAGGGTTCATTGATGGCGTCGATTTCCCGGTCGTAAAAATCATTGAGGGTTTGGGTATAGCCGGTCATTAATGGGCCGGATAACAACATACAGGTAAGGGCTTTGAGAAAATCCTCCACCGACCAGATGTAGCCCCCCGAAGAAGCGGCCCCACAGACTACCCCCCAGATCAGGGGAATCCAAGTGATGGGCTTCATCAACTGGAGCCGAATTTTCCAAATGGAACTTTCCCCTGGGGCGGCCCCTTTCATGCCCAGTAACTGCCGAGCCTTGGCTTGATTTTGTCCGGTATTTTGTGTGTCAGACATAAATGATTCAAAGGTTGACTAGCGTACCCAAAAACACTGACCCAGCCTATCACCCTTGGGGTTAGGAATGCCATGAAACAGCGGGGTTTTGTCCAAGGCGGAGATTTTTTTAGCCCAGACTCTGAAGAAAGTTCTCCAACATTTGTTTACCTTCCTTGGTCAGAATACTTTCCGGGTGAAACTGCACGCTCTGCACATGGGGATAGTCCCGGTGTCGAAAAGCCATCACCATGCCATCAGCTAACCACGCCGTCACCTCCAGGCAATCCGGTAAACTCCCCCGCTCCACAATCAAACTATGGTAACGGGTTGCTTGCACAGGACTGGCCAGGCCAGCAAAAATGCCCTGTTGTTGATGATAAATCTGGGAAGTTTTGCCGTGCATTAATTCCGGGGCGGCCACCACCTTGCCCCCAAATACCTGCCCGATGCTCTGGTGCCCCAGGCAAACCCCTAAGATTGGTGTGGAGGCGCTCAGCTTTTCAATTAACTGAAGGGAAATGCCCGCATCGTCAGGACGGCCAGGGCCGGGGGAAATGACAATGGCATCGGGCTGGAGGGATTTAACTTCTTCGAGGCTAATTTGATCGTTGCGATACACCCGTAGATCTTCGGCCACGGCATACTTCTGCCCCAATTCGCCTAAATACTGAACGAGGTTGTAGGTAAAACTGTCGTAGTTATCTATAACCAGAATCAACTGGAATGCTCCTTTGCGGTCAAATGTGGACGGGGATTAGACCATCAAGGATAGCAGTGGTGGTAATAATAAACAGCCCCCCACTATCACTGCGGCGATCGACGCTAACAATACCGCCCCAGCCGCACAGTCCTTGGCAATTTTGGCTAGCTCGTGGTAGGACTGCCCAACCGTTAAATCCACCACTGATTCCAAGGCTGTATTTAACAACTCCAAAATCATTACCAGGGAGGAAGTCAGGGCCAACACCGCCACGGCGATCGGAGCTAACTGCAACAGAAAACCCGCTGTGACCACCACTGTGCCCATGAAAGTATGAATACGAAAATTCCGTTGGGTGACAAAAGCATAGCTAACGCCTGCCCAGGCGTAACGAAAACTTACCAAAAGATTGGGGGCCACCTGCCAGGCATTTTTTCTCAACGGCTTTTTAGCGCCGGGCTTGGGGGCAGGCACTACCAGAGCCAAGGGAGGAGGGGACTGGGTCTGCTTAGCCTTGCCGGATAAACCCTGATCAGCAAAAACCGCCGAGGATGGGGAAGACATGGGATATACCGATTTCATGAGCTACGACTCCGAGCAGTGTAGTCGACAGAACAATTCTCCTATGTAACCTGGGTTACAAGTTTCTAGATAAATAGGGGAGGATGCTGGCCGATTAAGGTTAACAAATGGGATTGCTGGGACAACATGGTGGTGAGGGAGGCTTCGTCAGGATGGTCCCAACCGAGGAGATGGAGTAGGCCGTGGGCCGTTAACCACACGACTTCTAATTTTGTACTATGACCCCGTTCCCTGGCTTGCTGGCCAGCCCGTTCTAGGGAAATTACTATATCACCCAAATAAAGAGGTTCCCCCATTTCTTCAGATTCTGTTAAGGGGAAATCCACTTCCAGGGCCGCAAAAGCTAACACGTCGGTGGGCTTATCCTGGTGACGAAATTGCTGATTTAACTCTTGGATACGGCGATCGCTGGTGAATAGTAGAGTCAGTTCGTAGCCGGGGGCGGGGGGCAAATTCTCGGCCAGACAATTTAGCCAGCTTTGACACCACCCTTGCCAAGGATTGGCCAACAACTCTTCCACCCACGGGCCAGCCACGGCAGAATCGGTTAAGTCAGTTTGTAGGCTTAGTTCCAACGCAATTTGGTGGAGGGAAGTAGGGGCCATGGCCTTAGCGGGTAAGGTAGGAAATCCCCACCAGCACTCCGAGGAGGGCACTGGCGGACAGGAAAAAATGAGTTAGGGATTTGCCCTTTTTCCGCACCATATTACGCATGGCCAACTTGACATAGGTTGGTGGGGGCTCCGCCGGGGACGGATTAGTAACTTCTGGGGCTTCTGGGGTGGGTAAATCACTCATGGTGGATAGACAGGGATTGGCTAGGCCAAATTCAGGTGAGGTGAGTAGTTTGAAATAAACCTATTTGTTGGAGTTATTGGTCAACTCAAGGGCTGTTACGGTGGTAGAACTTAAAAACCAAACCCTAGCCACATAGCTTTGGTGACCATAATTGGGCCGGAAGTTAGTCCCGGAGGTAGAGAAATTTAAAGCTAAGGTCCAACGGACTACATGCCCAGCCACCCTAACTCTAGTGAGGAATTTTGCAAAATGCAAGCTTGCCCGGCAGCCATGGTAGGATGGAAAGCTGGATTTATCCAAAGATTTCATTAACTTTGCACGACTGGGCTTTATTTAACCCAGGCCGGCGGACTTTTACCCCGATAACCACCGGCGATCGCCTTCTTTGCCCCCCATGAAACACACCCTCTCTGTTTTAGTTGAAGATGAAGCCGGAGTTCTAACCCGCATTGCCGGACTATTTGCCCGCCGTGGTTTTAACATTGAGAGTTTGGCGGTGGGATCGGCGGAACAGGGGGACGTTTCCCGCATCACCATGGTGGTGCCAGGGGATGAGAACACCATCGAACAACTAACCAAGCAACTTTACAAGTTGGTTAATGTAATCAAGGTGCAGGACATCACCGAAACCCCCTGTGTGGAACGGGAATTGATGTTGGTCAAGGTGAGTGCCAACGCCCCCAACCGGGCAGAGGTAATTGAACTGGCCCAGGTATTCCGGGCCCGCATTGTGGATATTTCCGAAGACACTGTCACCATCGAAGTGGTGGGAGACCCAGGTAAAATGGTGGCAATCCTCCAGATGTTGGCCAAGTTCGGCATTAAAGAGGTGGCTCGAACGGGCAAAATTGCCTTGGTGCGGGAGTCCGGCGTCAACACGGAATATCTGAAATCCCTGGAATCCAAGTTTTAGGGCCTATCCCTCCTTGGTTGACCGTTCATCAATCACTTTGTCCCCAGGGTTGTCC
>NZ_JADEWJ010000175.1:0-8175 GCF_015207725.1 Synechocystis sp. LEGE 06083 | reverse complement strand
ACCTGAACCCGAGCCGGAACCTGAACCCGAGCCGGAACCCGAACCCGAGCCGGAACCCGAACCCGAGCCGGAACCCGAACCCGAACCCGAGCCGGAACCCGAACCCGAACCCGAGCCGGAACCCGAACCCGAGCCGCCAACTCCTCCCATCCCCGTCGAGCCTCCAACTTCTCCAGATGTTGAAGAAATCGATGATGAGAGGCAGATATCGTTTGACATTGAGAGGTCTACCGTTACTAATACCCCCAGTCTGGAAATCCAGACTCAAGACATAGCTCCGGGTATTAATCTTTTCAATACCAACGTTGGCGTTAACTTCCCTACCAATCAGGTTGTTTTGCAACAACAATTAAATCAAAATGTAGAGGAAGGAATTTCTGCACAGTTCACTACTCACCTTAATTTGAATATTGATATTGAGCTGGTCAGCCCCGTTGATGTTTTACAGGAGTTAAATCTCAATACTGGGGTAAACTCTGCCTTGGTTTATATCTATTTTTATCCTCCGGGAACCGCAGGAGAAAATCTTCCCGAATGGCAATTTTCTTCTAATAGTGGGCTGACCATTCCCCCCTTAGCTTCCTATCCCAAAATAAATCATTGGCAAGTAGCCTCCACTGAGCAACTGGTCATTCCCCCCAATAATGATCCGCAACCGGATGATCAGTTAGTAATCGTGCTAGTGACGGCAGATGGTATTGCTAAGCCAATTCCCCTCAATGTCAGCCGCCGGGAAGTGGTTCGTCAGGTGGAAATTTTGAACCGGAACTTAACTGCTCCAGGGCGGGGAGATGACTACCAAGCTCAAGCTTCCCAGTTGTACGACTGGTTTATCAGGCCAATTAAGCCAATTTTGGAGGATAGGAAAATTGAGAATATCAGCTTTATTCTCGACCGGGGATTACGTTCTTTGCCCATGGCGACAATGTATGATCGCCAATTGGAGAGGTATTTGGTTGAGGATTATAGCGTGGGGCTTATGCCTAGCTTGGCTCTGACCAATCGAGAATACACCCCCGTCCAAGGTTCCCAAGTATTGGCTATGGGGGCAGAAACCTTTGCCAGCCAAAATCCATTGCCAGCGGCGGCGGTGGAAGTGGATACCATTACCAATCAATTGTGGCGGGGTAGTGCTTTCCTCAATGACCGGTTCACGGTGGATAATTTTGTCCAGTCCTTGGCGACCAAAGAATATAGCTTAGTACACTTGGCTACCCATGGTGAATTTTTACCCGGCAATCGCAACAATTCCTTTGTGGTTTTCAGTGATCGGTCTTTAGATTTGGACGAATTTGCCAACGTTGGCTTGGATAAACCCATTGATTTGATGGTGTTATCGGCCTGTCGCACTGCGGTGGGAGATTTCGACGCTGAATTGGGCTTTGCTGGCCTAGCCGTGAAAACCGGAGTCAAAACGGCGATCGGTAGTCTGTGGTACGTCAGCGATGAAGGAACTTTTGCCCTGATGACCAGTTTCTACGATCAACTCCAACCAGCCCCCATTAAGGCCAAAGCCCTACAGCAAGCCCAATTAAGTCTGCTCAAGGGAGAAATTCGAGTTGTGGGGGACAATCTGATCCTTGGGGATGGCACAAATATTTCCCTTGTAGATTTACCATCGGATATCCGGCAACGCTTAGCAACGCAGGATTTAACTCATCCCTATTTCTGGAGCGGTTTCACCCTGGTGGGGAGTCCCTGGTAACAAGAACAGAACTTGGTCGGGCCAGTGCTCCCATTTCCTTTGCTTTGCCGTTAACCCATATCGCCATTTGTAATCGCTAAGGCCACTGGGGGTGCCGATCCGTGGCCATAATGGAGGCGAAGACGAATTACAGAAAAACTACCATGTCCTTTGCCAATGCCAATACTCCCCCCCAAGTTGTTGTGTTGGGGGCCGGAGCCTGGGGCTCTAGTCTTGCCTATGTGTTGAACAATAATGACATTCCTACCCAAGTTTGGTCTCGCCGATCGCCGCAGAGCCTAGAATCCATGGTGGCGGGGGCGGATGTAATTGTCTCGGCGGTTTCCATCAAGGGGGTACCATCGGTGGCGGCGAGGTTAGAGGCCATGGACCTCCAGAAGCGGACTATTTTGGTAACGGCCACCAAGGGTTTAGACCCTGAAACCATGGCTACCCCTTCCCAAATTTGGCAAGCCTCCCTACCTTCCCAGCCGATCGCCGTTTTGTCGGGGCCTAATTTATCGAAGGAAATTGACCAAGGCTTGCCGGCGGCAACGGTGGTGGCCAGTAGTGACCAAGCCGCAGCGGAAGAAATCCAAACCATTTTTGCAGCGGATAACTTTCGGGTGTACACCAACAACGATCCCCTAGGCACAGAATTGGGCGGCACCTTAAAAAATGTCATGGCGATCGCCGTGGGAGTATGCGAAGGTTTGGGACTAGGAACCAATGCCAAATCCGCCCTCATCACCAGGGCCCTACCGGAAATCACTAGGGTGGGACTGCATTTTGGGGCCCAACCAGACACCTTTTGGGGCCTAGCAGGATTGGGGGATTTATTGGCTACCTGCTCCAGTATGCTCAGCCGTAATTATCGGGTGGGTTATGGTTTATCCAAAGGGCAACCCCTGGAGGAGATTTTAGCCAACCTAGGAGGCACCGCCGAAGGGGTTAACACCACCGACGTACTAATAAAAATTGCCAATCGGGAAAAAATTGCTGTGCCCATCAGTAGACAGGTTTATCGTTTGCTCCACGGAAAAATTACTCCGCCCCAGGCAGTGGAAGCATTGATGGAAAGGGAATTGAAAGCAGAATTTGAGGACTTTGATCTTTGACATGGTTCTGTTCTCCCATCATGATCATGATTCAGGCCGAGTTAGGGGTCTAAACAAGACAATGATTTTTTCATTGGGAGCAAAATCAGCTCAAAGCTCCCCCATTGCTAAAGTTTAAGCGGCTCCATGGCGACGGGAGCAACAGTTACCCCGATGAACAACTTTTGAGGCGTAATCCCAAAATCAACAAATCCCGTTCCTGGCCCCCCAACTCCGCCACCTTGGGCAATAGGCCCCACTGCTCAAAACCGTGGCGTTGAAACAAACGAATACTGGGCTGATTGTGGGCAAAAATGTATCCCAGCAACGTTTTTAGCCCCAACTGGGGGGCCTTGGCGATCGCCGTTTTGAGTAAATACTGCCCCAAACCTCGGTGATGCCAGAGGGGGTCAAGGTAAATACTCAACTCCGCAGTGCGATGGTAGGCAGGGCGACCATAAAACCGCTGAAAACCCAACCACCCCACTATTTGCTTGTGCTCCGTTACCAACACCCAGAGGGGATAGGTGTCTGGCCCATGGTCCGCAAACCACTGACGACGGCTTTCCACCGTAATTGCATCGGTATCGCCGGTGGCTACATTTTGGGGAATGTTGGCATTGTAAATAGCAACAATAGAATCTAAATCCGTAATGATGGCATCCCGTAGGAAAAGGTCAGATGGGATCACAGCAATATTTTAGTACTTGCGGGGTTGATATAGGCACTAGTCTAAATGTTAATGGGAATTGCGATAGTTTCCGTCATTTCTAGGCGATCGCCAGAACGGAGTCGCAAAAATTGGTAGCGAAAAATACATTTTCTAACTACTTGACTCTTTACGATGGATACTCGACGCAGCGCAAAATTGTAATCTATCTGACTGCACTAAGGAGAAAAAATGGCTAAAACCCCCCAGGAAGTCCTCAAGTGGATCCAAGACGAAAAAATTAAGATTATCGACCTTAAGTTTATTGATACGCCGGGAATTTGGCAGCATTGCTCCTTCTATTACGACCAACTTGATGAAAACTCCTTCACCGAAGGTATTCCCTTTGATGGCTCCAGTATCCGGGGGTGGAAAGCCATTAATGAATCCGACATGTGCATGGTGCCCGACCCAAACACCGCCACCATCGATCCCTTCTGCAAAGAACCGACCTTGACCATGATTTGCAGTATCAAGGAGCCCCGCACTGGGGAATGGTATAACCGGGATCCCCGCACCATTGCCGCCAAAGCCGCCGAATATCTCCGTGGCACTGGCATTGCCGACACAGTTTACTTTGGTCCCGAAGCTGAATTTTTCCTCTTCGATGACATTCGCTTTGGCCAAACGGAAAATTCTAGCTACTACTTTGCCGACAGCGTGGAAGGGCGTTGGAACACCGGTCGGGAAGAGGAAGGGGGCAACCTAGGCTACAAACCAGGCTATAAACAGGGTTATTTCCCCGTCGCTCCCACCGACACCGCCCAGGATATCCGCACAGAAATGTTGCTCACCATGGCGGCCTTTGGCGTTCCCATTGAAAAGCATCACCACGAGGTAGCTTCCGGTGGTCAGAACGAATTGGGCATCAAGTTTGACAAGTTGGTCAATTCCGCTGACAACTTGATGATCTATAAGTATGTGATCAAAAACGTGGCTAAGAAGTACGGCAAAACCGTTACCTTTATGCCCAAGCCCATCTTCAACGATAATGGTTCTGGCATGCACGTGCACCAGTCCCTCTGGAAAGATGGCCAGCCCCTCTTTGCCGGGGATAAATATGCCGGCTTTAGCCAAATGGGTCTGTGGTACATCGGCGGTATTTTGAAACATGCCCCTGCCCTGTTAGCCTTCACCAACCCCACCACCAACTCTTACAAACGACTGGTGCCCGGTTTTGAAGCCCCCGTTAACTTGGCCTACTCCCAAGGCAACCGTTCCGCCTCCGTGCGGATTCCCCTCTCCGGTGGTAACCCCAAAGCCAAGCGTCTGGAATTCCGTTGCCCCGACGCCACCTCCAACCCCTATCTCGCTTTTGCCGCCATGCTCTGTGCCGGTATTGATGGGATCAAAAATCAGATTGACCCAGGCGAACCCTTGGATGTGGACATCTACGACCTCAGCCCCGAGGAATTGGCCAAGATCCCTTCCACCCCTGGTTCCCTAGAGGCGGCATTGGAAGCGTTGGAGAAAGACCATGAGTTTTTGACTGGTACCGGCGTTTTCTCCGCTGATTTTGTGGAAAGTTGGATTGAGTACAAACTCGACAACGAAGTTAACCCCATGCGTCTACGTCCCCACCCCTACGAGTTCTCCTTGTACTACGACTGCTAAGTCAGTCCATCTCAGCGGGTTTTAGGTAGTAACTAAAATCTGTTTCAACGGCCGGCCCCATACACCGATGGTGGTACTAACTGGGTTGGCCTAGAACTGATTAAAAACCAAACGGCGATCGCCAACCAGACACTTTCTTTGTGGGAAATTCTGGGGGGCGATTTTTCTTTTAGAAAGATTTGTTGAGTCCAATCAATGGTCTGACCAGGGATTTATCATGGTTATAGTGCCACCGTGATGCCGATGAAATCTCCCCTGCGTCGTCTACTGCTTTCCCCCCTACTGCCAATTCTCATCGGGGCAGGGTTATCGGTAATGACCGTTAATACTTGGTTTTTTCTCCACAACCAAGTTCAACAGCGACTCAAACAAGTTTTGACCAATCGTCTGATTAATATTCACGAACAAATTGAAAATCAACTCAATATTCACATCCGTCAACTGGAGCAAATGGCCGGACGTTGGGAACGATCGCCAACGGGAACGGAGCAAACAGATTGGGCGTTGGATGCCAGGGCCCAGGCGGAAAGTTTCAGTGGTTATCAGGCGATCCAATGGGTGGATTCAAAATTTGTGGTGCGGTGGGTTGAACCATTGCCCGGTAATGAACAGGAGATTGGCTATGCTAACCACTATCCCCGCCAAATCCAATCCCTAGAATTAGCAGCGAGGCAAAAAACTACCATCCTCAGCAGAGTGGTGGATTTAAATGAGGGAGAGAAGGGGTTTTTGGTGTATGTGCCCCTATTTATCGAAGATAGATTTGACGGTTTTGTGGACTTTAGTGGAGTGGGGAGATATTGATCGCCCAAAAATTAACGGAAGTCGATGACGGCGATCGCCAGGTAATGGGGGCAGTCAGGGAGGGGGATTGCTCCTGATCGGCTAGAATACCTCAAAGAAAATCAAGTCTTTGAAATTATCTTTGGAGAACCTTTATCAATGTTTAATACCGCTTTATTTTTAGCCCAGGCTAGTCCCACCACCGCTGGTTGGAGTCTTTCGGTGGGCATTATCATGTGCCTTTGTAATGTGTTTGCTTTTGTGATTGGTTACTTTGCGATTCAAAAAACCGGTAAGGGTAAGGATCTGGCCCTGCCTCAATTGGCATCGAAGAAAACCTTTGGGTTGCCGGAGTTGCTGGCTACCATGAGTTTTGGTCACATTCTGGGAGCCGGTATGGTGTTGGGTCTGGCCAGCAGTGGCATTCTTTAGAAAAAGATCAGGCATCAATAATCTTGCATAGGGGCAGTGACCATGGTGTTTTACCAGGGCTTTGCCAAAGTTTTTTCTAGGGTTTGAGCACTGGCCATGGGTTACTGTCGTTTTTTATCAGCTTGCCTCACTGGGATTTTGCTTGTTCCCCTAGTGGCGATCGCCCCTGCGACCGCTGGTCGGATCCAGTATTGTTATCCGGTGGAAAAAAGCCGGACTTTACGGGATCCTGGCAGTCATCCCCAAGCCTATGACGATGGCTACCGGGAGGGAGCGGCGGCGGCCAGGGAGAAAAAACCCTTTGAACCCCGTTCTGCTGGGGGAGAATTTGCCCGGGGATTTGAGGATGGTTATTACGGCAGAACCTACGGCGGTCAGCAAAATGTGGTGCCGGATCGCACTGACACCTACACCACCAATCAGTGTCGGACCTATGAGTACAATGATGGCGATGCGGTGGAGCAAACCTTAAAGCGGGTTTTGGATGACTTCCAACGGGATTTGCGGCGGGACTGGAATATTAATGTGAGATAACCATGGGGAGTTTTGACCCGCTAACATTCGTCTCGCTCAAGGCCCCTAAGCTGGACTGAAACCGCTAATCTGGGAAGACAATCTTTTGGGAGTTGGGGATATGGGGGCAAATCAGTTCGATGTGGTGGTGGTGGGCTCTGGAGCGGCGGGGCTATATGCCTGTCTTTGTTTGCCAAGCCATTACCGTGTAGCTCTGGTGACCAAGGCGGAACTGAAAACGGGAGCCAGTGATTGGGCCCAAGGGGGCATTGCGGCCGCCATTGCTCCGACGGATTCTCCCCAGGCCCATTATGAAGATACCCTGGCTGCTGGAGCTGGTTTGTGTGATGGGGAAGCGGTGGATTTTTTGGTGAACCATGCCCCCCAGGCGATCGCCGAGTTGGTGCAGTTCGGTGTTAGTTTTGACCGCCATGGCCAGGATCTGGCTTTAACGTTGGAGGCGGCCCATTCCCAACCCAGGGTACTCCATGCGGCGGATACCACCGGCCGGGCGATTGTGTCGACGTTGATGGAACAGGTGCAAGCCCGGTCCAATGTGGAAATTTTTTCCCAGGCGATCGCCTTGTCTTTAAATATTGATCCAATAACGGGCCATTGTCGGGGTATTCAGGTTTTCGTTAATCAAACCATTGCAACTTTCCATTGCCGAGCGGTGTTATTGGCCACGGGGGGCGGCGGCCAGGTTTTTGCCCAAACCACCAACCCAAAAGTTAGTACCGGTGATGGCATTGCCCTCGCTTGGCGATCGGGGGCCCAGGTGCGGGATTTGGAATTTTTTCAATTCCATCCCACAGCTTTAACTAAACCGAGTGTGCCCCATTTTTTGATCAGTGAAGCGGTGCGGGGGGAAGGGGCCCATTTGCTCGATCGCCAGGGCAAAAGATTTGCTTTTGATTACCATCCCCGGGGGGAACTAGCCCCGAGGGACGTGGTTAGCCGGGCGATTTTCCAACATTTGGCTAATACGGAAGTTGACCCAACCCAGGCTACGGTTTTTCTGGATTTAAGCCCCATTGAACCGGAACGCATCCAGCGACGGTTCCCCAACATTATTCGCCGTTGCCGCCAGTGGGGGGTGGACATTTTCCAAGAACCGATTCCCGTTGCCCCAGCGGCCCATTATTGGATGGGGGGCATTACCACCGATATCAATTGTCAAACCACCATTCCAGGGTTGTATGCGTTGGGGGAAACCGCCAGCACCGGAGTCCATGGAGCTAATCGTCTGGCCAGTAATTCTCTGCTGGAATGCATTGTTTTTGCTAGTCAATTAAGAAATTTGAGCCTACCGCCCTTTTCCTCCAGTGCCCCCCCTGTCAGTC
>NZ_JADEWJ010000014.1:0-27548 GCF_015207725.1 Synechocystis sp. LEGE 06083 | reverse complement strand
TTCTAACAAGCAAGCTATGCTACTCCAATAGTTACGCTCAAAAATATCTGGCTCTAAAGCCCAAAAGTCATATTTTTCAATAAACGAATAATCAGTTTGTTTATTAAATAAAGAAACTACAATCTGTTCTTGGTTAATGATTTTAATGGAACCTTTAAAAATATGCTGCTTCAAAGGTTCATACTCCCCGTTTATTTTAGGGTAAATAATTACCATATCACCGGCCCGAAATGAATGGGCTATATCAGACTGGGTCAGTGCCAGAGAAAGATAGCTCTTCCGTTTGTCAACTTCCATTACTCTGAGATCATAAAGTAGTTGATAGTTACTTTGCTTGGTATTAAAATCGTCCAACCACAAACTAGCAAATCCTGTGGACGATTGATGCTTATCCTCCAATTCAGACTGTTGAGAATCTGATACTTTACTATTGATTAATTCCCGGAGAGTAAATGCGAGTAGTTGTTGATAATAATTTGTGGTTAATCTACCCGGCTGGTAGCTTTGTTGGAAACGATTTAAACGTCGTTGATTATACTCTGGTAACTCTCCCGCACCATTAGTTTTAAGTTTATCTAAGCTAATAAAATCGCTCTTGGCTAGTTGGTAAATTTTACTAACTATTTCATTTCTGACTTTAATCAATTCACTTTTTTCTTGGGATTCACTGACAATATTTCTACGGGGTTGCTCTGATTTTGAATAAAATATTTCCTTATTTCCTACATGATTACCATAGGTGCTTTCCAGCATCATGTTATAGGCCACCACTTGCATTTTGTGATTTTTCCATTCTCTGCCTGGATAGGGAGCGCCACCACTTTTAAGCTCAATAATATCTTTAGAGCCCTTTGGATTGATAGTTAATAAATCTAATCGTCCTTGCAAACCATAATGCTGTGAAAAAAAAGTTGGCTCAATCCAAATACTAAGATTTTCTTGATGTAATTTCTTGACTAAACTGGCAATATTTGGCAGATGTTCTTGGGTGATGGATGTTTGAATATCGACCATTTCCTTTTCCCCAAGATGGGCACATCTTAAAGCATCTGGTTTCTTATAATCTGCAAAAATTTTAGCAATATCAATCTGTTCATTTCTGACCAGTTCATCTAGATAGTAACCAACAATAGTCCCCTTAAAAGCTGGAGCTCCAGCCAGTTCTCCTACTAATTTATTGAGCCAAAAAATATCGCTACTGGTGTTTCTGTTGCCAAAACATTCGCTGATGGCGCTGGCATCCACCAGAAAGTCGGGTTCAACAACGATTAGAGATTCTGAATTAGCTTGGTATTTATTTTCGGCTACTGGCACTAAATTATGACAAGCAATTAACGTATCTTCCTTTAATAAATCTGTTAAATAAAATAAGTGGGGAGCATTAAACCAATCACACTCTAGGGTAATGCTTGTTTGCAGATTATCTAAGCTAAAGCCATAGAGACGGAAGGCTCGTCGGGATTTACTCTGATGATGCCCAGTGTATAAAAGTTTTAGGTATTTTATCCGGGGCGATCGCCTTGCTTGGGAAAGGGTTGTGAAATATTGATTGTTATATTGATTATTGTCAATAGTAAATTCTAGCAATTCAGAATTTTTGACCGCCGCTAAACACACTCTTTGGAGTAATAAAATTCCCTGTTCAATTGCCACTTGATTGACTTTCTCAGAAAAACCCCTGCGGATAAACCGGCGAAAAGCATCAAGATTACTGACATCCTGTCCATCTAGATTTAGATTACTAAGACAATATCTAAACCTGGCATAAAAATTTTTAAAGACTATATTTTCTGAATCAGTCAATGCTTTGACAAACTGATAAAAAAGTGTCGAAATCGTGAAAAAGTCATCCTGCAAGATTACTCTCGAACGACCAATTACATGTAATCCTTGGCATATTTCTGTAATTCTGTCATTTTCACTCATAGAATAATTTATGGACTTAATGAGTCTCAATCGTCTTCGTAAAACAAAAAATTACAAAAAAATTCACCAAGATACTTACATCGAGTTATCAATTGAGAATATTGATGAGACTGAGAACTCCGCCCCCTAGCAATGCTCCCACTGGACTAAACAGTTCCCTCAATGTATCAGTAGCCTGGGTTAAACCACTGGTGTTGACTAAAACCACATCATTGTTTCTCAAAGTAGGATTTTTGTCAGAACTTATGTTGAGACTAAAATCTGGAGCAATATTGAGTTTGGTAACTGTGCCATCGGGATTTAAACGAATTAAATCAACACTGGCCTTATCAGCTCTAACTGGATCAAAAGAGCCGGCTGCTAGGATTGCTTGGTTTAAAGTGGAATTGGGTTGCAGTTGAATAGCCCCTCCCCGGCGCACTTCTCCCACAACATTGACCGTGATGGAGCGGGGAGAAAAATTGGCAGTGGCGATCGCCTCAAATTCATTTGGCGATAGTTCCTTAGCTTGGGGAACAGTAATGACATCGCCATTTTGGAGAATAACATCCTTGTCTAGGTTACCTTCGTCCAACAGTTCCCAGAGATTAACCACAATTAACTCAAAATTACCGTCCCGATTTTCCCGCCGCACTTCCACGTTACGAATATCAGCTTGGGATTTAATGCCTCCAGCTTCCTGTATTGCTTGGGTCAGGCGTACCGGCTGGGTATTTTCTACGTTGGCACGGCTGCCAGTGCCCGCTCTGTTACTGTTGTCACCACTCACCTCGGTGATACTGGAGGCGCGAATGGCAGGGGAGAGTTTATAGGAACCGGGACGAAAAATTTCCCCAATCACCGCTACGTTGATTTCTTGCTCAAAACGAATACCAAAATTTGCGTCGGCTAACTGTCGGACTTCCCTGGGATCTGTGGCAGTTTTGCTGGGAATAACCACAACATCCCCGTCCCGCAGGGTTACATTCTGACGGGAGTTTCCTTCCCGTAGCAGCTCCCACAGGTTAATGCTGTAGTTTTCTTGGTAGTTACCTTTTTGTCGACGTAGTTGCACTCGACTGATATCTGATACGGGGGTGAGACCACCAGCCTGTTGAATGACCTGGGTGAGGGTGGGAAATTTCTGTCCGCCTTCGATCGCCAAGGCATAGGCTCCAGGGGAATTGACTTCACCAGAAAGGGTAATGTTGAGGGGACGGGGGCTGGTGAGAATGGCCGTGACTAAAGGGCGGCGAATATATTTTGCGTACTGACTAGCCAAAAGTTGATTCAGTTCTGGGATGGTGAGATCGGCCACCCTGACCGTACCAATGAGGGGAAAACCCACTGTGCCATCCACTAAAACTTGATATTCCCCCGATAATCCTTCCACTTGCAGGATGTCTACCCTGAGGCGATCGCCGGGGCCGAGGGTATATTCACTCTCTGGAGGCAGCACTGAAGGAGTATTTTGGAACGTAAATTGCTGTAACTGACCAGGGGCAGGACTACCAATTTGGGCCAATGCTTCCGGGGTCCCCAAACCCGCCCAGGCCGCGGCAATTAATAATGCTGCGCCGCCTAACTTCGAGGGTAAGGATTGACTAGGATTGAGCAGATTCAAGGGAAGCATCGCATTCACCAACGGAGAAAAGTCCAAAGCAGTCAAAAGTAAGTTTTTCATCCCACTACAAGAAACAATTATTGCCTTTTTAGTTTCCATTTGGGGTGGATTAGCCCAATGGTCTGGGCATATCGTAGGTACATATTATATGTTGGGGAAACCACCGTGAAAATTGTCCTCCAGCTTTTCGTTGACTTTCCCCATGGCCCGCAAGCAAAAATTCCCCCATCTCCTCGGTTCCAAATGGACAGCTCAACAAAAAACCTGGGGCTGGCGACACTTCCAAGTGGCCAATCGCCGGCAGGAAGGTCGGTGGGTTTTTGCGGAAATGGTGGCTAGTTGCGATCCCAAAGTCCGCTTTTGGCTTAATGCCCAACAACTTAAAGATGATCTGCTCTGGCGATCGGGCTGGCAACCCCTCCAAGCCATGGAAAAGGATGGGGAAGATCAGATAACGCTAAAATAGCCTGCGAGTCACTAACCATCACCGCCCCTAACCATGTCTCTCCCCGTTCCCTCCACCATTGACGAGGCCATCATCGAGGCGATCGCCGCCACCCAAAGGGCCCTAGATGACGGTTACCGCCGTATCCAGGTGGAATTATCAGTGCCGGAAATTGCCCTCCAAGCCCAGGCCATCGCCTTGGAATTTAGCCAATTGTTTGCCGACCAAGGATTGGGGCTAAGGATCATTTTTCCCGATACTGGGGCGGCCGCCCTAGCTAAACGGGATTGGGGCGAAGTTCCTTTCCAGATCGGGGATTTAGGCAGTCGTTACACCCCCATCGACCGCAAAATTTCTGAATCTGACCAGGTATTTTTGGTGGTGTCCCCCTCTGCGGTGGAAGTTCAGAGCGTGGAAAAACTTTGTGAATTGGCCGGCGATCGCCCGGTGATTTTGCTCATTCCCCAGCTTGAAGATGTTTCCATTGTTGGCATTGGCTATGCGGCCCGACAACTGCGGCAACGGTTTTTGAGCACCTTATTCAGTGCCTACTATTTCCGTCCCCTGGAAGGGGCAGTGGTGTTGCGCTCCCACCCTTCTCCCTGGCAGGTATTGCTGGAAAAGGGAGAAGAGTACGAACTTTTAACAGAATTACCCGAAAAACCAGTAGGGGAAGCTCTGGAGCGTCTACTAATGGAAAGTAACAATCCCCAGGAGCCCGGCTCGGAAAGTACGGCCCCCAGTCCTAAACGGGGGGGCATCATGGCCAATCTGAATCGTTTTCTCAAAGCCCTCAGTCAATAGTCCGGTTAGAAGTCCGCCCCGACGTTTTAAACTGTATGGGGTTGGCCGTTAATGGTTCAAAAAATTCAGAATTTTAAGTAGAGTTGGTTCGTGTTAGACCTTAAGCAAATTCGTGAAAATCCCGCCGCTATCCAGAATCGTCTTAATCAACGGGGAAGCGGCACTGATTATGATCTCCAACCCATTTTGGCGATCGCCGCTGAACAGAAAGCCAAGGAAAGTGAACGAACCCTGCTCCAAAGTCGTAGTAATGAAATTGGCAAATTAATTGGGCAAAAAATTGGCCAAGGAGCCGACCCCAAGGGCACAGAAATTCAAACTTTGCGGGAAGAAGGCAATAATCTCAAAGTTCAATTAGCGGATTTGGAACCGCAGGAAAAAGACCTCAAAGAGCAGTTGCAAAAGCTGTTACTGGAACTACCAAACTTACCTTGTGAAACCACCCCCATAGGGGCTAACGAAACCGATAACGTTGAGGTAAAACGTTGGGGAGATCAGTATCTAAGAGCAGAAAAAGAAGGTATTTTACCCCATTGGGAAATTGGCGAAAGATTAGGCATTATTGACAGTGAGCGGGGAGTCAAGGTAGCCCAGAGTCGTTTTATTTCCCTCATGAAAGCCGGGGCCGCCTTGGAGCGGGCCTTGATTAACTTCATGCTTGAAAGGCACATCGGGGTGGGCTACCAGGAAATTATGCCCCCCATTTTAGTTAACAGCGATTCTCTGCTGGGAACGGGGCAATTGCCCAAGTTTGCCGAAGAAAGTTTTCAATGCCGGGAAGATGACCTCTGGCTCATTCCCACCGCCGAAGTGCCGGTGACCAACCTTTATCGAGATGAAATTTTAGACCTGGAACAACTGCCCATCAAACATTGTGCCTATACCCCTTGTTTTCGGCGGGAAGCTGGGAGCTATGGTCGAGATACTAAGGGGCTTATTCGTCTCCATCAATTCAACAAAGTCGAATTAGTCAAATTAGTTAAACCAGAGGAGTCCGCTGTCGAGCATCAAGCCCTAGTGGCCGACGCAGAAGCCATTCTCCAAGCTTTAGAATTACCCTACCGGGTGGTGGAACTATGCACCGGCGACCTAGGTTTTGGGGCGGCCAAATGCTACGACTTAGAAGTTTGGCTACCATCGGCCAACACCTACCGGGAAATTTCTAGTTGCTCCAATTTCCATGATTTCCAAGCCCGTCGAGCCAACATTCGCTACAGGGAAAAAGGCAAAAAAGGCACCCAATTTGTTCATACCCTCAACGGTTCTGGTTTGGCGATCGGGCGCACCATGGCGGCAATTTTAGAAAATTATTACGAACCCAGCACCGGTCAGGTTAAAGTTCCCGTCGTCCTGCAGGATTTCCTCAAACGGGATTATCTTTGACTCCATCACTGCATTCTAATTATTCTTTGCCAAAATAAAAGCGGTGGACTACCTATTGATAAACCACCGCTGACAAATTTTCATTAATAATGAAATAAATGGACTGACCTGAAGGCTATTTTAGTTTGGAGTTCAATCAGAAAAACAGATTAGTCATTGTTAGTTAGAGCTTTTGACTAAGTAAAATATTTCATACCCAGCCCAAATCGCAATTAACAAAATAACCTAGTTGTCTTCGTTGCTATCGGCTTGATAGGGGCGGATGTTAACAATTGTTCCCCCCAAACGAGAAATGCGGCGCATCTCCTCATTCATACGGGCATAGGGAACTTTAATAAACACACTGCCACTGCGACGAATATCATGGTTGATGTTTTCACTGGCATCGGTCTGGCGGAGTCCACTAATTTCATAGACAAAGACACGGTTAGCCGCTTGGGTATTGGAATAACCCACCAAAGAAGATTGACCTAACATGGCGATTCTAAAAACTCCTAAACACTAAATTTTTAATTTGCTAGTTTGCAAAATCATCTACAAAAATAAAAAAAGAGAAGCGACCCCAAGTTACTCCCCAGAGGGAAAATAAAGTCAAGCCACTTCTCCTCCTGAACTAAACAAAAATCTAGCTCAAGCTAGCTGGGGTAATACTAGCAACCTTACCCCCCAAACGATTAATTTGTTGTAATGTTTGGTTGAGTTGTTCAAAGGGAACAATCACTGCCTTATTGCTACGACGCACTTTGGGATAACCAGGCGCAGAAATGGCCGTAATTTCCACCCGGAACAGTCTGCTTGCTTGACCAAAGGGAACCGTACCGCCCAACGCTTTTGCCGGGGTATTGCCCGCCCGAGAAGGACGGTAGGCCCAACCAGCATTACTGCCACTGGGTCCCACGATCGCCGAAACAGTATTTTGCCCCAACTCCGTCGCTAAGCGGGTAGAGGTGCGCTCTAACTGGGAGCGGTCACTGTTGGCATAACCACGGTAGAGACGGAACATGCGGGTGAAGCCCACAGTGCGATCACCTACCTGATTATTAAAACGATAATAGGGAACAATATTTTCCCCAAAGTTTTCTTGGTATTCGACCGAATCAATGTAAGAATCGATATCCGCATCGAAACCCTGGTTTTCATAGAGATCGAGATGGAAAATCACCTCATCTTCACTGAAAGGAGCACGGCCCAACAGATGTTTGTAGTTGAGTTCGATGACCCGGGTTTGGAAGTTGTTATAAAGGAATTTCTTCTTATAAAGTTCGGACTTGGCCACGGTACGGACAAATTCCCGCACACTGATGGAGCCATTGGTTAAAAGAGACTCGGCACCCTTGAGGCGCTCGGAATCCATGATGTAATCGTTGCCTAAAACCTGACGATACACAGCCCGAATCACCATTTTGGCATCATCAAGGCTAAAGTCAGGGCGTAACTCCACAGGGCGGGAATCATTATAGGGAGCCACCCCCAATCTGGAGGCTGCGGTTGTAATTGCCACTAAATAATCTCCTTTTACTAACTAGGTTGACAAAAAATCCTGATTCTAGGCAAGGGAAATCATTGTGACCGTATCTCCTTGGCGATTAATTTGTTGCAACTTGGCAGACAAATTATCGTAGGAAACTAGATACTCCGCTTTACCACGGCGCACTCGAGTACGACGACCAGGGGCTGCTCCTTGAATCACCTGCAAACGATACATTTGGTTGCGACTGCCCGCCAAAGTTCCCCGCAAACTCTCGGCCGCGGAACCGGAATAAACCGGAGAAGCCGTATTGCGAGCCAACTCCCGCGTCAATCGAGAACGGGAACCATTCCCCTGGGAACGATCACTGGTAGCGTAGCCCCGATACACCTGGAAAGAACGGCTGAAACCAACGGTTTTTTGATTTCGTTGGGTAGAAAAACCGCGGAAATAGGGAACAACCCAATCTCCAAAGCTTTCCGTGTATTCCAGGGAATCAATATAGGAATTGATCTCCGCCTCATAGCCTCCCTGGTGATAGAGATCAGCGTGGAAAGCTATCTCCGACTGATCATAGGGAGCCCGTCCCAATAAATGCTTATAATTAAGCTCGATAAAACGGGTTTGTGGGTTGGAATGGAAAAATTTCTGCCGGTACACTTCCGACAGAGCCACAGCCCGCACAAAATCCCTGACCGAAATTTCCCTGCCCCGGAGCAAAGATTCTGCACTGGTCAGTCGTTCCCGGGACATGAGATGGTCGTTGCCCAAAACTTGACGGTAAACCGCCAGGATAACGGCATTTACCTCTTCTTCTGTACTGCAGGAACGAAGTTCGAGGGGAACAGTTTCATCTACTGCTACAATGCCCAGGCGCTGGGCCGAAACTAAACTAGTCATTTTATTCTCCTAGATAAGTGTCAATAAATACGACAAGACCTGGAAAAGCGGAATATTGTCAACCAGTTGTTAACACTTCCCCACCCTTCCAGGCCAGCTAGAATTGAAAACTGACTAGCTTAGAGCATTGATGGCGTAATCGAGGTAGGAATTGGCTTCGTCACGGGCATCACCACTCAAACCATGATTAGCTTTGATGTACTTCAGAGCTTCAACGTACCAGCTGGGGGAGAGGTCGAAGGTGCGGTTGATTTCATCCAAACCGGCGATCAAGTACTCATCCAAAGGACCGGTACCACCAGCAATCAAGCAGTAGGTAACCATGCGGAGGTAGTAGCCGATGTCCCGGGCACACTTGTCTTTACCCCGTTGATCGGCAGCAAAGTTGTTACCTTGGGTTTGGGTGGTATAAGGGAATTTGTTATAAACAGCTTGGGCAGCGCCGTTAACCAGGTTCTGGGCGTTGTCGCTCAGAGCTTTAGCGGCTTGGAGGCCGGAGTTGGCTTGACGAAGACGACCAAAGGCAACCTGTAATTCGGTACTGCTCAGGAAGCGACCTTGAGAGTCAGCGGTAGCAACAGCTTCGGTTAAAGGGGTTTTCATTGTTCAGGTATCTCCCGTTAAAAGTGTGAAAATTTTCCTAGATATGTCAGCGATGTGCTGGATTTTCTCTGGTAATAAAACCTGAGTAAAGTTGGTTTCTTAAAATAACCAAACTAGGCTACGGCAGCGGCAGCACGGTCAAAGTAACCAGCTACTTCAGCAACGATGGCACTGCAATCACCACGGGTAATGCCGTTGGGATCGTTAACGATTTCCAAAGCAGCTTCTTTCATTTTTTGAACGCCAGCGGCTACGGAAGCACCGGGAACACCCAGAGCAACATAGGTTTCACGAAGACCGTTCAAGCAACGATCTTCTAGAACGGAAGCGTCGCCGGTGAAGGTTGCGTAGGTAACATAGCGGAGGATGATTTCCATGTCACGCAAACAAGCAGCCATCCGACGGTGAGTGTAAGCATTTCCACCGGGTTGGATGAGTTGGGGCTGTTCAGCAAATAAAGCACGAGCAGCGTTGGAAACGATAGCAGAAGCGTTACCGGTCATGCGGTTAACAGCATCAATCCGCTTTAGACCTTCGCCTACGGTGGCGCTTAACGCATCAATCTGAGAACCGGATAGGTACTCGCCGCGAGCATCAGCTTGGGAAACAACCCGAGTGAATACGTCGAACATTGAATTAATCTCCTACTTGACTTTATGAGTTGGGATTTTCTTAAACACAATTCCCCCGGATAAACTGAGGGAGTCCAAAGTAATGACCCTGGAGTTATTGTTACTGATCTCCATGAACTTTCGTTAACCACCCGGGGATTTATGAGAGATATTACCTAAATAAATCCAGGGAGGAACACGGAGGCAGCGATAGGGCCACCGGGATGCTCAAACAGCTCAACGCCTAGGCTTGAATGCTTTTGCGATCCCACAGTTAACTTTATACAACGCTGATGGGACTTCTGTCTGTTACGTCTTGTTAATTTTATTCCTGCTTTTTTGTTAAGTAATGTTGCAGGCGATTCTCAGTTTGTCCTGGATGCGGAGAGAGGACAACAATTTCTGTTCAGCTTATGTTTTAGGGCTAAAATTCTATGATTGATGTTCGGTGCGAACTTTTCTCGTTTTTAGTTTCCGCCGAGGCAAAGAAGATAGCTTTCTATGGAATCAGGGTCTGCTTTATTTTTTTGTTTCTTTTCCCCTCGTCTTGATACCCAATTACTGGCTTCTGTGGGTGGGGACAGTTTTGTTAAGTTTATTTTACAATGAAGTAGGAGCCGTGTTTGATTTGCCTTGCTGATGGGTTAAATAACTCCACCGCGGCTATAACTCTATTTTTTCTGGGGCTTGGAGGGATTGCAAGCCCGTGCGCCAGAGCAAATTATCCTATGGCATTGAATAATTGAATATAAGTAACGGCCCTGGGGTTTGTCTGTGACCTAAATCACTTGGCCAATGTGATAGTTTCTCTGGTGAAAAGACTGGTCATGACAAACACTGGATGTAGTTAGTGACATTCAAGTCTTTTTTTAATCATGTTTGATTGTACTGCTGATTGTTTTAGTCTGCCCGGTGATCTTGCCCTCAAGCGTAAAATTGCCGACCTAGAAAAATCATTAAATTCTGTACCGAATAAGCTGACGGTTGACCAGGAAACTAGGGCCGAAATTGTTCGCTCTGTGGCCAGCCGTATGGGAAGAATAACCTATGTCCGCCGCCTATCGATGGGGCAGGTCAAACAAAAGCGTGGTTGATGAGTGATGGGCATGCTGGGTGGAGAACTCCCTTTTTTTCCACTTTACTGCTCAATGTTCTACTCAACGCTTCCATGTTAACGGGGACTGACATTCCTTTTTCCTTTACCTAATCTGGATGCAGTGAGGGAAATTTTTCCCACAACCCATATCCGCAATCAGGTGAGGAAATTAGGATGTTTAATAGTTTTTCGTTCCCTAAGCTGCATTGGCAAGCCCGTCGCTCCACTGCTTTGTTGACTACTGCTTTATTAATGGGGGGATTGGTTACTAGTTTCACTAGCCCAGTGGAAGCCCGTCCCCGTCCCAATCGTGGCAATGCCGCCCAAAATTCCAAGCGATGGAATAATAATAACCCCTATCCCTACGCTCCTCAGTCTAGCTATAACATCGGCCAACTCTACAATGTGGAAGTGCCGACCCAAACGATGATTCCTGTGGCGGTTGACCAAGGACAGATCACTTTAAAAAGGGGAGAAACCAGGGCAGTCAGTCTCCGCACCACAACGGCCCTCCGTCAATCCGACGGTGTTACGGTTATTCCCGCTGGCAGTGAAATTATTGGTCAGTTCCGCCCGATCTCCAATGGCAATGCAATGCAATTTGTGGCCCAGCAGTTGGTGCTCAATACTGGTGAGTATATTCCCATCAATGCCCGTTCCCGCGAACTGGTAGGTTTTCAAACGGTCAATAAGGGGGCGAGTGCTTCCGATGTAATTATGGGAACCTTGGCTGGGGCTGGCACAGCAACGATCATTTCCGGTACCACTGGCGATCGCCGCATTACGCCCCTGGAAGTGTTGGGGGGAGCAGCGGCGGGGGCCCTGGCCGGTTGGGGCTTACCCACGGCAGGCATTCTTGGTGGTGGCACAGAGGAGTTGTTAACTGTTTCCAGCCGAGATTTGACCCTGATGCTGCAATCGCCCCTCCGCATTGGTAATGGCCAAACGGTGCCCACTAACAACAACGGCAACGGCAACTGGCGCAGTGCTAGTTGGTAGGTAGCGCCAAACCAGATAACCTCGTATGGATTGTCACTTTTGGAATATAAAGTGACATTTTTGTCAATATAACTTAAAATTTCTTAAAATTAATCGGGTAAACAGTAACATTTGTGACGGTCTACTCTGGTTAAATCCCCTAACGTAGCTTCTAATTCATTCACTAGGAATAAATACTCATGAGTGTTTTCCCCGCAGAAACCTGTCCCGTATGTGGCGTCACCATTGAAAATGGCTCCAAGGTGGTTTTTTCTTCTGGGCCAGCGGGAACGAGGGCCCGGCTCTGGGCCAGGGTCTGCAACTTTGCCCGTAACACCAGTTGCATCAATCAAGATGAAGCGGCGATCGGTAATGTTTCCAGCCAAGATTATTACGATTAGTGCTTTTCTTTGCGCCCAGATTGTTTTTGATCGAATAGATAAATCAAATCTTGCCCAGTTTTCCCATGTTTGTGTCTAGCTTTGGCTGTGGGAGAGCTGGGCTCTCGTTTGAATATTGGCCTGCCATGGCCTTGCTGACTGTGGGGGATATGGTCAATCCGACTATCTGTGGGCCAAGGCTACCTTCCAGGGCCAAGGACTTCATATAGATACAATCTGACCCATTCTGGGCCGTGGGAAATTGTAATTTTGGCGATCGCCCTACAGTCCCGACACTTCTTTGTTGAAGGATGGTTTAACCTGGGACAATTTCGCCTCAATTTTAGGTTTAAGCCGGTCCAACTCTTGTTTGAGCAACCGTTTAGTCACCTGGGGCTTACCACCAGGCAGAGATTGACTAGACTGGGCCCACTCCTTGAGCAACTTACACTGATTGGGAGCAACGGTGGCGGTTAACATGTGCTGGCAGCGAGTGGGATTTTCCAGGGCAAAAAATAGCAACCAATAGGTACCGGATTGCCCCAACATTTGGGCAAAATTTTGACCCGATGTGGTCTTTAAATCAAGGTAACAGGGCAACCAACGGGGGCCATATTCCCGATGATAGAGTACCGTAATCCACAGCACCATGGGATGGGGCGAAGTCATCAGCAAAAATTGGTTGTAGCGGATGCTGGACATACGGGTGAGGATATCCTCTTGATTCAACATCACCCACAAACTGGCCAATTTTCCTTCAGCGGCGTTGAGCACGTGGGGAAAAACAATTTTCTGTTTTGGTTTGTCAGAGGGCCAGTCTAATTGCTTATAGAGTTCACTCACTGGCGGCAATCGTTTTTCTGGAGCTGTTCCCGTGCCCCGTTGGGCCACCACCGTGGCTTCCATGTCACTGTTTAGTAAATGGGGCGCAATCTGGGTTTTCTCTGTATCGGAAATGGGGGGAGCTTTAATTTCTGTTTCAATGGCATCGATCGCCCGGATAATCACATCCACCGATTGGGGACGACCCTTGGGACTTTTAGCCAGGCAGTTCATCACTAAGGCTTCGAGGGAAGCGGGAATTTTATAGCGGGCAGAGAAGGGATGGGGCTTAGTGTGGTGATGGGCTTCATACCAACCCCCAAAGGAAGAATTGTCGGGGAACAGGGGCATTTCCCCCGTTAGCATTTCGTACATCATCACTCCCAGGCTGTAGATGTCCGAACGACTGTCTAATTCCTTGCCTTCCATTTGCTCCGGGGAACAATAGGCGAGGGTACCCATGAAGGCCTGGGTTTTCGATTCCTCCGCCGCTTGTACTAGTTTGGCAATACCAAAATCGAGAATTTTAACCAGTTCCCCCAGGGCTGGATCCTCCACCAAGAGTACGTTACTGGGCTTAATATCCCGGTGGACAACGGGGCAGGCTTCTCCTTGGTAAATAATTCCCTTATGGGCACAATCCAGACCAAAGCAAATCTGCCTAGCTACTTTTAAAAAGCGCTCCACCTTGAGGGGTCGGTATTTAATTACGTCACTGATGTTTTCCCCCTGCAGGTACTCCATGACGTAGAAGGGAATTTCTTTTTCGTCCAGGCCGTAATCCCGCACCCGCACAATGTGGATACTTTTTTCCCCCAATAGGGCTGAAATAGTGGCTTCCCTTTCAAACCGTTCCTTCATGCGGGGGTTGAGCAGGGCTTGGGAAAGGAATTTGACTGCGACGGTTACTCCCCCAAGGAGCTTATCTTCCGCTCGGTAAACTTGGCCCATAGCTCCACTACCCACCAACTCAACCAGTTGATAGCGATTGGCCAATAGGCGGCGGTGACGGGAGTCAGGGGTCATAGCGCAAATATCTCAGCGACGAGCGGTGACGTTAATTTTCGAGCAACAAGCAATTTAGTCTGGATCCCTAGCCTCAGCCCTGTCTTTCCAGGGTGGCTTCCATTGTACTGGTCAAGTAGTGGCCAGTGAGCATTCCACTAGCTAAATAATAACGGTGATCACTGAAGCGGTAAAAGGTTTCAAAGCCACTCTGCCGCTGGCGATCGCCTAGGACCCAATAGCGCTGAACAATGGCATGGTTGGAAATCCAGCCTTCCCCTTCTACTCTACCTAGTTGACTGTGTTGCAAAACGTAAGTGTATTGGGACTCCCCACCGTTGAGGCGACCCCGATATTGACAGGATATATCTTGGTGGCCACCGCCGGGAAAGCTAAACTTAGTCACCATGGTAAACCAATCTTCTTGATTCCAGGCTATCAGGGCACCTCCCTTGATTTCTAGGGGGGGTTGATCACGCTCCAGCCAAAAGCCCGCTAGATGCCATCGGCCTGGCTCCAATAGGAAAGTGTGGGCCAAGGTGTTTTTCTCCTGTTTTATGCAACTTCATTGTCCCTAATTCTGGCAGTGACCTAAGGAAATATTACAAAAAATCCACACTACAATTGCCGACCTTTAGCTTGGTCATCCCCGGTTTAGTTAAAAACTGTTAAAAAACAGATAAAAACAATGATATTGTTGTTTTAGAACAGTAGTCAAAGTTACAATATAAGGACATTTTATTGGATCTTAAGTTTTTATAGGACTAAGTGGGGAATGATAAATTCAGCAGTCCGCTCCCTAGCCATTGTGGGGGGGGTGCATGGTAATGAACGAACAGGGGTGGAGGTGGTGCGTCGGTGGCAAGAGAAAGATTTTGCTCGGTATTTTCCGGCATTGAAGTGTCATTATTTTTTGGCTAATCCCCGGGCGATCGCCGCTAATCGTAGGTATATTCACCAGGATTTGAACCGTTGCTTTCGGCCCCAGGACCGCAAAAACCCCTATCTGATGGGCTATGAACAGTTGCGGTCCCGGCAGTTGGCCCATCAAATTTCCCTGGCGGGCATTGATTTTATTGTGGATTTGCACACCACTACGGCGGCCATGGGCACCACTTTAATCTTAAACTGCCCCCATCCTCTGCTCCTCAACCTAGCGGCCCACCTCAGCGCCCAGGATGAGGAAATTCGGGTGTTGCAGTACGCCCCCCAAAAGGATTTGCCCTATATTCGTGGCCTGTGTGAATTAGGCTTAACCATTGAGTTTGGCCCCGTGCCCCAGGGAGTTTATGACCAAGGGGCGATCGCCAAAACCCAACGGACTTTAACCAGAATTTTGGCCTATCTCCAGGCATTGACCTCCGGTAATGTGCGTTCGGCGGATAATTGCACCGTCTATCAACAGATAGAAACCATCGACTACCCCAGGGATGCCCAGGGGCAAATTGTGGCGGAAATTGCGCCCCATATCCGGGATTACCAGGCGATTAAACCGGGCACACCATTGTTTTACCATCGTCGGGGTAATGTCACTCCCTATCGGGGAGCTTCAACGGTTTACCCTGTATTCATTGGCGAAGCGGCCTATGTGGAAAAGGGGATCGCCATGGCCTTAACCCAGCGGAAAACCATTGCTATTTGATGGCTTGATGATAATTTTTGCGCAGTGGGTAGGTTAAAAAAATAGCAAGAAGTTATCCCAGCGATCGACGGAGTGGGGAATATAGGCTAACCTTTGATGGCATTATGGGCATGTTAATCACTGGATAGCCATGGTGGATTGTTTTTTTGTCACTGGGGGCACTGGCTTTGTCGGGGCCAATTTAGTCCGGCATCTGTTGGCCCAGGGTTATCAAGTAAGGGCTTTGGTGCGGGCTTCCAGTCGTCCCGATAATTTACAAAATTTACCCATCGATTGGGTGGTGGGGGATTTGAATGATGCTGATCTCCATCGGCAAATGCAGGGCTGTCGGGGTTTATTCCATGTGGCAGCCCACTATTCCCTTTGGCAAAAAGACCGGGAGACTCTTTATCACAGCAATGTGTTAGGCACCAGAAATATCCTGGCCTGTGCCCAAAAGGCGGGCATTGAGCGCACCGTCTATACCAGTTCCGTCGCGGCGATCGGTGTGAAAGGGGCAGGGCAAAGCGCCGACGAAACCTATCAAAGTCCGGTGGAAAAATTAATCGGGGCTTACAAACAGTCAAAATATTGGGCGGAACAGGAGGCGTTGGCGGCGGTCCAGCAGGGACAGGATATTGTCATTGTTAACCCCAGCACCCCCATTGGCCCCTGGGACGTTAAGCCCACCCCCACGGGGGAAATAATTTTGCGATTTCTGCGGCGACAAATGCCAGCCTACGTTAACACTGGTTTAAATTTAATTGACGTGCGGGACGTGGCGGCGGGGCATCTCCTAGCTTGGCAAAAGGGAAAAACTGCTCTGACCAGGGGCGATCGCTATATTCTCGGGCACGAAAATATCAGTCTCCAGGGCATTTTGGCCCACCTAGCCACCATTACGGGGTTGTCAGCTCCCAAAAATACAGTGCCCCTTTGGTTACCCCTGGCGGTGGCCTGGGTGGAAGAAAAAGTTCTTGCTCCCCTAGGGCGATCGCCGTCGGTGCCCATGGACGGGGTTAAAATGTCTGCCCAAGAGATGTATTACGATGCTGGTAAAGCGGTGCGGGAATTGGGCCTGCCCCAGTCCCCCATCAAACAGGCCTTGGCAGATGCGGTGTATTGGTTCCAAAACCAGGGCTATGTTCAGCCGCATTGACATCCTCCCCCCCATAATCGATTTAAATTTTCATAACTTTCCATGACCATTCAACTAACTGTACCCACCATAGTTTGTGAAGCCTGTGCTGCAGCCGTCACTAAAGCTGTGCAAAATGAAGATGCCCAAGCAACGGTGCAAGTGGATGTGGCCAGCAAGCAAGTTACCATCACCAGTGCGGTGACAGAGGAATTACTGCGGGCGGCGATCGCCTCGGCGGGGCACGAAGTTGAATGAAATTTGGTGGCGACCCAGACAGTGACAATTTTTCGTTCTGGCTGTTCTGGTTTGCATTTATAACCCAACCCTCTACAATCGAGGGAGTATTTTGCAACCCGAATGTGTGTGAGGATCTGAACAATGCAGTCCCAATGGAAGGTGAAAGACCTAAAAAGTAAGCCCTGCCGAGATTACAGCCTCTACAACTTGTCCCTAGGCGGGCTGATTGTCCTTGGTAGTTTGATCTGGTCTTTACCCGGTGGCACTACGGGAAATTTGGAAGTGGAGGGTTCAGGCTCAGCCCCCACTGCAACTCCCGCCGCTCCCCCAGTCCCGGTAAAGGTGTCCACTCCGGTGCAGAGTAAATCTACTCTGGCCCCCGCTCCGGCGGCCATAAAACCGGCAGCGCCCAAACTGGCTGCACCGACCATTTTGCCCCCAGCCCCCGTATCCAGCCAACCGGCCCAGATACGTCAAGGTTTGCAAAAGAATAGTTATATTGATGCTGCTCCCCAAGGCACTGCGGCGGCCCCCAACTTGCCCACTCGGACGGAAGTGGAATTCATTCCCCGCTCTGGGCAACAGGCCCCCCTCAACACCCGTTATCCCGCTGCCAATCGCAATACAGGCAACCGTGCCCCCGTGGCTCGCCAGCAGTCCAGTCCGATTAATCCCCCCACGACGCTAACTTCCCGTCGCCAGAGGATCAATGCCCGCAATGCGGCTCCCACTAATAGCTCCGTTGCTCCCCTCAATCCCCTCAATATTCAACCCAAAATCAGTTCCCTGGCGATCGGGCAGCCCGTGGGGGCCAATCAAGTTTTCAGCCTTGATCCCATGGCTAATCGGGGCATTCAAATCGCCCTAGCTCCGCTACCGGAATACAGTAGGGCCACGGGATTGTACTCTCCCCAAGGTGAGCCGGGTCAAGGTACTGACCTCATGTTCCCCGTTGCTGGTGTTAATCCCATTACCTCCGCCTTTGGTTGGCGCATTCATCCCATCAGTGGTCAAGGGCGTATGCACAATGGCACTGACATCGGCGCTCCCATGGGCACTCCGGTGCTGGCGGCCTATGACGGCATAGTGGAAGCGTCCCAATGGTCCGGCGGCTATGGTTTGATGGTTACCCTGCGCCACTTAGATGGAACCCAGGAATCCCGTTATGCCCACCTATCGGAAGCCTTTGTACAAACTGGACAGCAGGTGGCTCGGGGCGAAGTGATCGGCCGGATTGGTAGCACGGGGTTCTCCACTGGGCCCCATTTACACTTTGAATGGCGACACCTGACTAACGATGGTTGGGTGGCAGTTGATGCAGGGCCCCATTTGGAAGCCGCTTTAGCTAATTTGATGGCGGCCCAAAAATACGCCCAATCCCAAACTGATTCACATCCCCAAAGTTAGACAACGAACAACCATAGTAAAACTGCTGATTTATTTTATTTCCCATTGTTTCAGCTTCAATTCCCTGAGTGCATCCAACTCGGGGATTTTTTGTTTGACCATGATTGATTCAAAATTTGCCGTAATTTGTTTAAGTCGACAGAAAATTTAGCCAGCAGTTTCGTCTTATTTTCAATTAAATCAGCCACAAAATTACTGCTAACCAACACTCTGGCTTTGGGGTAACAATGGCTCCAACCGGGCTCGAAAACCCAATTCCTGGAGGGATGCCACCGCAGCACCGTAGTCATTCACCCAGTAGTTTTCCCCAAAACGAATGAAATGTTTAGTTGGCCCTTCATTGATGCAGGCCACCACTGGTATTCTCATCTGTTCCCTTTGGGGGGAATGGCTTTGCAAAATTTGCTTCAGTTGGGCTTGGGTACTGGTGTTGGTAATCTCCTGGGGAGTGAGATCGAGCATGACCATTTTTACCTCTTCCACTGGTTCCAAATCTTCCACAATTAACTGGTATTGATCATCCCGACGGTCAACTTTGCCCCAAATCATTTGTTGGCTGCCTTCTATTAATACATCCTGTAAACGTTCATAGTTGGACGGAAACACCACCGCCTCCGATTGTCCCGACATATCTTCCAATGTCAAAAATGCCATGGGTTGACCAGTTTTTTTGGTAATAATCTTTTTCACTGCCACCAAAATTGCCACTGCACTAACTTTCTGACGGACTTTATATTGATCTAAATCAATTAAATTAATTGGAGATAGTAATCGGGCAGAACGTTGTACCGATTTGAGGGGATGTTCCGATACGTAAAAGCCCAAATGTTCTTTTTCTAGTTGCAGCTTTTCTTGTAGAGAAAATTCCGCTACTGGGGGAGCAGAAGGTTCCTGTTCAAAACCATTATTGGCGGCTTCTTTAGCTTTGATCGATTCCCCTGCGGTTAGACTGTCAAAGATATTTAATTGTCCTGTTTCTTTTTCCTTAGCCCGCTTTTGGGCCCAGGCAATGACCAATTCTAAATCATGGAGAAGTTGGTTGCGATTGGTTTGCACGCCATCGAATGCCCCGGCCATGATTAATGTTTCGATCGCCCGACGGTTAACGACCCGTAAATCCACTTGAGTGCAGAAATCCGCTAAGGATTTAAAGCGTTTTTGTTCGGAATTATCCCGGGCGGTAATAATTTGCTCGATCGCCCCTTCCCCCAAATTTCTCACAGCGGAAAGTCCAAATAAAATAGATTCTCCTAGGGGGGTGAAATGGCGCTGGGAACGATTGATATCTGGTGGTTCGACAGTGATGCCTAATTTCTGGCAGTTTTCCCGATACTTTTCCACCTTGTCCTGGCTGTCACTACTGGCGGTGAGTAGGGCGGCCATGTACTCCACCGGATAATTAGCTTTTAAGTAAGCCGTTTGGTAGGTGACGTAGGCGTAGGCGGTGGAATGGGATTTGTTAAAACAATTGGCGGCGATCGCCCCATGGGCTAGGAGAAAATTGTGGTCTTGGGGGAGACCAATATCAAATACTTTTTGCACTCCGAGGGAACGACGGCCGATAACTTTAACCATGGGGACAGCAATTATTTCAAATTTTGTGTTTAAAATTTAAGGAAACTTTTTTCAATTCTGAGCAATATGATTAAAAACTATCCATCGTCGGCAAATCTAATGATAAATTTAACCCTTCTTTTCGGGTACGGAGATCATAATAAACCAAGGCTTTAATTGCTTGCCAGAAAGGTACAATTAAAACACTGATAATTAAACTCAAAGGAACATCAATTACCGATCCCCAAACCGGGTCAATATCGAGAATGAGGGTGGTAATGGAACCAAGATTGGTCACCATGGAAAGGGGCAGAGTAATCAAAAAAGCGAGGAAGAAAATTAGCTGTAAGCTCAAAACATAACCCTTAGTTAAAGCCCAACTGCGGCCTACGGCATTGAGGGGACTAAGGGTAGGCTCCAACGCCAAACAAACGTCCACCAAAGCTAAGCGGGCAAAGGCCCAAATGTAAATGTAAAGGGAGATTAGGCTCCAAACAATTGTTAATAATGCCGCCAACAGAATAGAAACCACACCGGGGTCATTGGCGGTGAAGAGAAAGGCAAACACGGCAAAGACAACGCCATAGCCCAACATAATCGGAATGAGGAACAGAAAAAACACTAGGGACGTGAGCAGACTAACCCAGAGAAATCGCCAAAATCTTGGCATCAACTGAATTTTGGCCGCCGCCACCGTTTCCGGTTGTTCCCCTACTTCAAAGAAAACTAGCCTAGCTAATACCCCCTGGACGGCGAAGAATTTGCCCAGGCAATAGCCCCAGGGCACCAACAAAATGGCGATCGCCAAAATGATCAGCCCTGCTAAGGCGATCGGTTCCATTACCGCCGCCAGTCCGGCCAGAATTGTCACTCCTAAAACTGTGATCAAAAATGGTGCCAACAACCAAAGGTAAGCTTGACCAGCCAGCCAGAGATAGGATTTGAAATGGTCTCGATAAACCCTTAGGCCACCGGAAACCACATCACCAACGCTGAGGCTAGTTAGGCCACCGGGGGAAGGTTGCTTAGACATAACGGCGAGCAAAATACAGGAACTATTGCTTGGATTCTACCCCGATCGCCTGGAATATCGGCAAAATTCCCCGGTAAGGTACTGCGATAATCCGCCAACGTCGTTAAAATTTTCTCAAAACTTTACAAACCGTTTTCCCGATGGTGGGCAGTGGGCAAATAACTAAATATCTCCCTGTAAACAATAGGATTCGTATAAATTCAGGTATTCCATGGCATTTTGCACCGCTTGGGGACGTAAATTACGCTTTTCCGGGGGAAAATTCGCCAACACATTGGCCGGCTCTAGATACAGGGCGCACCAGGAAGAACCAAACCAGGCCTGTCCCGTCACCAAGGAGCGGACAAATTGCACCGTGAAATTCTCCGGCAGAGCATAGGCCGCCTTAGAAAGCAGTTGCACTGGGGTGGATCGCCAGAGGTCATTGCCGCCCTGGGCACTGAGGGGGCCGAGATTTAGATAATCGTCCAAAGCCAGCAGATAACCGACCAGGAACAATTCCTCCGGGGTTAAATCTCCTAAATCAAGGTGGGTGGGTGGTTTTCCCTTTTTCCTGGCCAGGGCCACTAAAAATTGTTCGGCGTTATTAGTGCCGTCAATATTCCATCCAATGGCGTTGATCACGGCGGTCTTTTCCCCCAAAGGGCGATCGCCAAGGAGAAAATCTACAATGAGGGGGGACATGATGCGATACTGCTGGGCCCATGCCACCGCGGCAATATCGGAGTAGGCCCCGGCTAGATCCGTGGAAGTCAGGGGACTATCGGCCCGGCTGGCCATAGGGTCTAAGGCTAGAATAGAGAGCCCCGCCAGACTGAAGCTTGCAATCCAGGAGGCAACCTTTTTTGGCAATAAATGCGTCTGCATAGAAATAGTTGATTCTGATTTCACCACTGTATCGGTCTAAAATTGGACTGCTTTTGCCCTAATTTGCCATGGCTACCCGTTCCCGCAAAGCCCCTTCTGTCCCTAAAAAAAGTCAAACTAACCTTTCCCAGGGCGGCAACAGCCAAAAGGTGGCCCTCAAAAAAGGATCGAGGGTGGCCAAAATTCGTCTGCAGGAATCGGGCAAAGATTCCCAATCCCGTCGTGTGTTTCCCCTCCTTGGCGATCGATATTTCCTGGGCCGCAGTTCCAGTTGCGATATTCAACTGCAAAATCCCCTCGTGAGCCAAACCCATTGCTCCCTTAGGCGGGACCCTGACCATCCTAACCAGTTTTTTATTCGGGATGAAGGCTCTAGCAACGGTATTTATCTGCAACGTCGTCGCCTCAAAAGCTATCGTCTCCACCATGGCGATGAAATTACCCTGGGGCCGCCGGAATTGGTGGATGTGCCCAAATTAGTTTATTTCAACCCGCCGCCACTGTGGCTCAAGGGAATGCGCACTTTTTTTTCCACTGGTATTCTGTTTTTTCTGATCATCACCGGGGCGATCGCCTGGCAATGGAGCAAAATTCCCGTTAAACCGATGCCCAGCGGCGTCACCGGGCCGGTCAAGGTCTATGCGGGGGATGGGGTCACGGAAATCAACCCCATTAAGCAGGAAATTCACCGGGAATTTGACAATTTAAGTGATTTTTCGCCCTATTTACCCCAGGCAGTGATTGCGTCGGAAGATACTCGCTTTTACTGGCACTTTGGTGTTGACCCCTACGGTTTGGGCCGGGCTATTTATATTAACCTCCAGGATCAAGACGTGAAACAGGGGGCCAGCACCCTCACCCAACAGTTAGCCCGCAGCTTATTCAGCGAAGTGGGACGGGAAAACACCGCGGGGCGCAAAATTCGGGAAATGTTTGTGGCCCTCAAGTTGGAGGCAGTATATAGCAAGGACGATATTTTAAAGGCCTATTTAAATCGGGTTTACCTGGGGGCGGGCAATTACGGCTTTGAGGATGCGGCCCAATTTTATTTCGATAAATCTGCCCAGGATTTGGATGTGGGGGAAGCGGCGACCCTGGTGGCCATGCTCCCAGCCCCTAACCTGTATAACCCCGTGCAGGATTACCAAACCTCAGTGCAGTTGCGGAATCGGGTCATTGAACGTATGGCGATGCTGGGCATGATCGACGAACAGGAAGCGAACCGGGCCCGGCGATCGCGCATTCAGGTTAGTCCCAAGGCCACCCAAACCCTATCCCAACGGCAAGCTCCCTACTTCTATGGCTATATTTTCGGTGAATTGAACCAGTTGCTAGGGGAAGACGTGGCCGACGAAGGCAATTTTGTTGTGGAAACTAGCTTGAATTTGAAAATGCAGGCCCTGGCGGAAAAAAATTTGCAGAATTTTCTCACCACGGAGGGAAAAAAGTATGCCGTTTCCCAAGGGGCGGTGGTCACCCTCGACAGTCGCACAGGGGCCGTTTTGGCCATGGTGGGGGGCAAAAGTTACCGAGAAAGTCAGTTTAACCGCGCCAGCCAAGCCCACCGGCAACCGGGATCTACTTTTAAGCTTTTTGCCTACACAGCCGCGATCGCCAAGGGAGTGAGAACTAACCAAGCTTTTGAATGTAGCTCTTTCACCTGGCAGGGGCAGGCCTATAAGCCCTGTGAACGGAGCGGAGCGGCTCCGGCCATTACCTTCACGGAAGGTTTTACCCAGTCGGAAAATGTGGTGGCCCTACGGGTGGCCCAAGCGGTGGGGCTGGACGAAATTATTGCCTTAGCTAAGGATTTTGGCGTTAACTCTCCCCTCGCTAAAGAACCGGGTTTAGTGTTGGGACAAAGTGAAGCTAGGGTGTTGGAAATGACTGGAGCCTACGGGGCGATCGCCAATGGGGGCATGTGGAATCGGCCCCATGGCATTGTCAATATCCGCGATGGGGGGGATTGTCCTGATCCGGAGCAACTGAAAAGCTGTCGGGAAATTTATCAGGCCAGCCAGGACGGCCGGAGGCAAAAACAAGTGGTTTCCCCGGCGATCGCCGCCACCATGACCCAAATGTTACAGGCCGCTGTTAACAATGGCACAGGGCAAGCTGCCCAAATTGGCTATGGAGCCGCAGGTAAAACCGGCACCACCGACAAGGCAGTGGATTTGTGGTTTATCGGTTTCTTACCGCAAAAACATCTAGTCACCGGCATTTGGTTGGGCAATGACGACAGTAGTCCCACCCAGGGTAGTAGCGGTTTGGCCGCCAGTCTTTGGGGTCAATATATGCGCCAGATCGCCCCGTTATAGTTAGCTGAGTTTATCAAAAAGCTTGTTTAAAAAGTCATGATCCGCCCCCTAAATCTCCTCACTAAAGCTCCGACTCCGTCAAGTTTGGGGGAATTTGAACACTGTTCCCCCCAGAGTTGGGGGGCTAGGGGGGCTTTTAAAACACTTTCTAAACCTTAGCCAGGATAAATACATTACCTTCATTACCCCGACTGATGCGCAAATCTTCATCTAAATAGGTAATTTCTAGCCAAGCGGCGCTTTCTCGACTGGGCAAATTAAAATCCGCCGGTAAAAAACGTTTGCCTGTGGAAATTTGTTGGATGAATTTCAGGGGAGACTGATAGTTAAGGAGCTTTTGCAGACCGAGAATGGAACGCTCGAATTTCACCTCAATACGCTTATCAGAAACGGGCAGAAAGGATGCCACCACGGACACTAAGCTTTCAAAAAAGGGAATGCCCTCAATTTCCGCTAAATTTACCACCCGTGACTCCGCCACATCTATGTACTGATAAATTTGCCCCAGTTGCAAAAGGGGAAGACGGTTCAACCCCAAAATGCTTTGGCTACTGGTGTAGAGGAGCCGCCAATTACCATCTAGCAAATTTTTCTCCCGGAGTGGCTTGGGGTGGGGGTTATAGTCCTCCAGTTTTTCCACAGCGGAGAGAATTGTTACCCGGTCCCGATCCGACGCCAACAGCCCTCGATTTTTGCCGGCGATCGCCTCTAGGAGGTTGGTTTTAAAATCCATACTGGCATCCATACTATTGGCCACGGCTAACTTCGTCGAAAATTCCATTGGGTAGTTATACCAATTATCCCACGTTGGCCGGGATTGGCGATCGGGGGGATAACCTAAGCAGATTGCAACCAATTGAGGGTTTCAGGAAAGCGGGGAATGGATTGAATTAACTTTTGGGTGTAGGCACTCTGGGGATTTTCAATAATTTCCTGGGCCGTGTTGATGGGTTCCGCCAATTCTCCCCGGTTCATCACCATAATGCGATCGCCCATGAAACGAACCACACTCAGATCGTGGGAAATGAAAATGTAGGTCAACTGTAAATCCCGTTGCAATTCCTTGAGCAGATTCAAAACCTGGGCTTGCACCGACACATCCAGCGCCGAAACGGACTCGTCACAAATAATAAAGCGGGGATTGAGCGCCAAAGCCCGAGCAATGCAAATCCGTTGCCGTTGGCCCCCAGACAATTCATGGGGATAACGGTTAAACCATTGGGGGCTAATACCCACCCTTTCCAGTAATTCCGCCACCCGTTGCCGTTGTTGCTTGGTGGATTGTTGGGGCTGATGAATAATCAGTGGTTCCTGGATGGCCCGGCCGATGGTCATGCGGGGATTGAGGGAATTGTAGGGATTTTGAAAAATAATTTGCATTTCCCGCCGTAACCTCCGCCATTGCTGGGATTTTTCCGGCAAATTGATAATGTTGCGGCCATCAAAAATAACTTTTCCAGTTTGAATAGGAGTCAAGCGTAATAAAGCCCTGGCCAACGTTGATTTGCCACAGCCAGATTCCCCCACTAGCCCCAGGGTTTCCCCCGGATAAACAGTAAAGGAGACATCGTTAACCGCTGTGAACGTAGATTTTTTACCCCAAAATCCCCCCTGGCCATAGCTCACAGTCAAATTTTGCACTTCCAACAAAGCCGGCTTTTCCTTCAACCGAGCCAGGCGATCGCCTTCCTGGGCGGTAGTAATCACTTGGTAACTGGGGGCCGGGCCATCGGCATCGAGAAAATCCCCCACCGTGGGTAAATGGTCTAGTTGTATTTCCAGGCGGGGACGACAGGCCAATAAACCTTTGGTGTAGGGATGGCGGGGACTATGTAAAATTTGTTCCTTCTCCCCCTGTTCGACAATTTCTCCCCGGTACATCACCGCCACCCGGTCAGCAATTTCGTTAATTACCCCCAGATCATGGGAAATGAAAATTAACGACATTTCCTGGTGTTGTTTGCACAAATCCCGCAGGAGCCGCAAAATTTCTGCCTGCACCGTCACATCCAAGGCGGTGGTGGGTTCATCGGCAATTAACAAGCGGGGATTGGCGGAAATGGCCATGGCAATCATTACCCGTTGCAATTGGCCGCCGGACAATTCGTGGGGATAACGTTTGAGAAAACTTTGCTCACGCTGTTGGATATAACTGGCTAGGTTTTTGCTCACTTGGCCCCTGGTTTGGGACTGACCCTGGGCTAAAAATTCTGCCTCTAGCACTTCATCCCTGGGCAAAACCCTCACTTCCTGCAAAAGGGCGATCGCCTGGTTTTGGGCTTCTTCCTGGGTGACATTTTGGTGTAAGCGAATGGCTTCAATAATCTGAAAACCAATGGTATAGACCGGATTGAGGGAACTCATTGGTTCCTGGAAAATCATGGCAATTTTGCCGCCCCGGTACCGTCGCCTTTCCCCTTCTGGCAAGGTCATCAAATCCACGGCCGGTCCATCCCCTTGGGGATAAAAACTAATCTCACTGCTGGGCTCCACCCAACCGGGTTTCGGCACCAAGCCCATAATGCCCAGGGAAGTAACGGATTTACCGGAGCCAGATTCCCCCACAATGCCGAGGATTTCCCCCCGTTCTAGCCCAAAATTAATGCCCTTGACTGCCAACAATTTTTCCCTGGTATCAGCATCGGGAAAAGCAATTTCCAGTTGACGCACAGCCAAAATCGGGTCGTTCATAGATCTTTGGGGAGGGGAAAAGTTGCTAATAGAAGACGGTGACAGTTTTTTTATAAATCCCGAGGGAGCATCGGCAGAGCAAATCAAGCCAATAAAATGCATCCCAAGAATTTGCCACTCAAACTCTAGCAAACAGAGCCGCAAAAGCCACGGTAGCTCCTAATTTCCCCCTTATCCCCATGGTTAGCCTTTGACCTTTAATCCGATTCCACTGGGACAAAATCCAAATGGTTAAACAGGGTGGTGACAAAGCTGAACAATAAAAACGGCAGCGAAAGCACCAACACCAAACCCACTGTGGCCAGGGCATAGACCGGCCTGGTACTGCTGGCCAACGCTAGGGCTGATGCCAGGGAAAGAAAAATTACAATCAACCAGACAATAATTTGGCCGTAAATATCCCCAAAGGATAGGGTACAGACCATGCGATATTTAGGTAAGTCTTGTTCCATCATTAAAAAATCCTATGTTGTTGACGGGGAAACGTTAACCCCTGCCAGGGCTAACAACATTGACCAATGGTCAAAGCGGCAATTGGCCAAAATTCTAAAGGATATTTCCGTTAATGATGTTAAGTTTTGAGACAGGGTTAATGGGGGCTTAAATTTTGTTCCTGCGCCAAAGCCCAAAACCATTGCTGGTATTATGCTGGGAG
>NZ_JADEWJ010000174.1:0-8236 GCF_015207725.1 Synechocystis sp. LEGE 06083 | reverse complement strand
GCCCCGCACCACCACGGGCAAAGTTTCCACCTCCAAAGCGGTTACTGCCCCCGCCCCCCCCCGACCTACGGGTACCGCTGCTAAAGGTACTATTTCTGGGCGTAGTAGTAATAAAGGTTTCGGTTCTACCTTTAAGGGCACTGGCCGGGGAGGTAAATAATGCAACCGATCAAAATTAGCCGTCGTCCCCGTTGGCGTCAGCATATCCAGGAAAATGCCTATCAAGCGGATGTGCTGAGTGATGCGGCCCAGCAATATTGGGTGGAAGCCTTGCCCCAACCTTTTGCCATTCAGTTCAGCCCCCAGGAAGAAACGGCGATCGCCGAAGCTAGTGAACAACTATGGCAAATGTGTGTGGAATTTCTCGATTGGTTTTTTGACGAAGAGGATGACCCCGCCATTGATAGCAGGTTGGCCCAGTTGAAAATTCGCCCCGAATATTGGCCTGCCCTCAAAAACAGTTGGCATCGCACCGATCCGGTGGAAGATTTGAGCCTAGCCACCCGCTTTGATCTGGTAGTGACCGACGATAGCCAGATTAAATTAATCGAAATTAATGGGGAAACGCCCCTGTTAGGGGCTGAAACTGTATATCAATGGAATTGGTTAGTGGATTACCAACGCAACCATAACCAGGGAGCCTATGCTTTACCCCAAAATGCTAGCCAATTTAATGAATATTGGGAAAGAACAGCGGGGCAATGGCGCAGGATTTATGAAGAATATGATTTACTCCGCACTGGCATTTCTTTTTTGGTAGATGAGCAACTGGAAGAAGACAGTGAAATGGCCATGCAATTAATCCAAATTCTCCACGATGAAGTAGATGCAAACATCTATACCCAATTGGTTTATTTGCGGGGCTTAGAAGATGAACGGGGGCAACCAATGCAGAGGGGTTTGGGTCTAGATGAAGATGGTTATTTTATCGACCATGCCAACGAAAGAGTTCCCATTTTATGGAAAATGTATGATTGGTCAGATTTACAAAATGACATGGCCAATGCCGGTTGTACGGAAGCCCTGGCTCAACGTTTAGCGGTGGGGGATGCCAAAGTCATTGAACCCCTATGGAAGCAAGTTTTATCCAATAAAGGGGCCATGGCCCTGATTTGGCAACAATTTAAAGATAGTCCATACGCTCGATATTTATTACCCACCTACTTTGAGAGTGATATTTCCCTCGAAGCGACCCGTTTGTTGTTAGAAGGGCTCCATGTTCGTAAACCCCTTTTAGGCATGGAGGGCATTGGTATTTCCATTGAATTGGGGGCTGGATCAGTGGAGAAACGCCCTAGCTACGGTTATGGGGAAGAGGGTTTTATTATCCAAGAATATATCGAACTGCCCCAAGCTTTTGATTACTATTACATGGTTGGTAGTTGGGTCATTGATGATACGGCTGCGGGGATTATTTTACGGGGGGATAAGGCTCGCATTACGGGCCGTCACTGTCTGATCATTCCCCATATTGTAGCGGCAGATTTTTTGTCAGTGGGTTAGGTGGTTAGTCCGAAAATTGAGGATATAGGATTGATGATAAAATCTATTTGTTTGGAAGATCAGCCCATAGAGTATCTCCCTACACTCTGTTTAAATTGTTGGGACGTGGATGAGTTAATTCCCATCGGTTATCGATTACCCCAGAGTATTATTAATAACTTAGCCAATCACTTAAAAGAAGATTTTTCTATTCTCCTTGGTCGAGATGTTTACTCTGAAGGGGATGCCCAGTTTTTATACAATTACTTGCTGTCCCGCCAGCGGGAATTATCAGCCAATTTTTTAGCGCTATTGCCCCTCTGGTTGGGGGATGAACAAAAACATTATCAAGCTTTGAGCCGGGTTTACAGTGCTTTATCCGGTTTAACTACCACGGCAATGGACAACAATTTCCATCGGCGATCGCCTAGCTTGGAACCCATTGCTTGGGTTTTGCAAGATGAATTCACCATTGTTAGTACCCTGGTGTTTGATGAGTTGGGGTCAATGTTGTCTTACCGTCGCGATCTAAGGGAATATTACCGACCCTTTGGTAAAACCTTTGCCAGAGTTGCCCAACATTTGGTACAGGATGAAGGTAGTCATTTTCGCCATTTCCTCAACATCCTGAAGCAAAATTATCCCCATCGCCTCAAAGAATTACCAGATTTTTTTCATAACCTCATCAAACTGGAAAAATCCCTAGGGCGCTATTACCACACTTTTTTATTGGACCATGCCCAGGAAATGCATCGTTTTCCCCGTTATTTTAGCGAGGTCGTTGTCCAACTAATTTTGGCGGAATTAAACTTTGGCGATCGCCCTAGTAGCACCGTGATTAAATCCTTAACTCTTGTTTCGCCCTAATCTATGAGTTACTTAATTCGTCCCATGGAAGTTGCCGATCGCCCATTGGTGATTCGTTGGGCCCAGCAGGAAGGATTTTGCCCGGGCATAGGGGATCTGGGAATTTTTTATGACACCGATAACGGCGGCATTTGGGTGGGGGCATGGCAAGGAAAGCCTGTGGGTTGCATTGCCGGAATTCGTTACGACGAAAACTACGGTTTTATTGGTTTATTTTTAGTCCAACCAGAGTATCGGGGCCGGGGTTTTGGGGTCGCCCTCTGGCAAACGGCGATCGCCCATTTAGAAAATGTCCATTGCGTTGGTTTGGAAGCGGCCTTAGCAAGGGTGGAAGATTATCAAAAATGGGGTTTTCGCCCTGCTTATTACACCCGTCGTTATCGTTTACCCCCCGCCGATCGCCGTTCCTGTGTGCGGCCAAGTTTTGCTCCCGATTTGCCCCCCGGTTATCAACTGATGGCTGGGGATGAATTAACGGAAGCCAAAGTGCAAGCCTATGACGCCCGCCATGAAGCTACTCCTAGACCCCTGTTCCTCCACGAATGGTTGGGAAGGCCGGAGGGAAAAGTGATGGTAATTTTGGACGACCAGGGGGATTGCTGTGGTTACGGCCGCATTCGTCCTTGCCTGTTGCCCGACGATGAAGATGGTTTTCCCCAAGGTTGGCGTTTGGGACCCCTCATGGCGGACAGCACGGCTTTAGCGGGGGCTTTGCTAGATGTGTTACTTGGCGATCGCCAGGGTCCGGTCTTTATCGATGTGCCAGATGTGAATCAGGATGCCATTTATCTATTGGAAGAACGGGGCTTTGAACTGACCTTGTTAAATCTACGCATGTATAAGGGCAATCCCCCCCAACTTCCTTTGGAGGACATCTACGGCTTGGCCTGTTTGGAATTAGGTTAGGGATTGGCATTATTTATTTGCCCTGGATTGTTAAGGCTATATTTTCAACATTTAAATACATTTGCTACTGTAGTCAATCAATTTGTACAATTCCAACAATAAATAACCCACTCATCTGTCAAGATCAAGACATAGGAATTGGTATTTTATCAATGAAAACTTTAACTTTATCTACAGCTACGCTCCTATTATTATCCCTGACTAGCATAGCTCCGGCAATGGCGCAATCTGAAACCATTAACTGCGTGAGAACCCGTGATGTAATTAATTGTTCTGATTATGGCAGTTTCCGTTATCAAGCTAATAACAATCACCGATATAATTCCCGCCCGACTGAGATTCGCTGTCTGCGGAACAATAATGTTATTAATTGCCCTAACTATGGCAGTTTTCGCTATCAAGCCAATAACAATAACAATAATAATAGGCGGTCTAATATTCGCTATAATCGTGAATCGGAAATTAACAATCTTTTCCTGCAAGTGTTAGGACGTAATGCCACCAGTAATGAAATCCGGGACTTTACCCAAACCATGAACAGTCAAGGTTGGTCTTCGACACAGGTTCGTGAAAACCTAATTAATAGTGAAGAATTTTATCAATCTATTAATAATTTCTATCGGGAATATCTAGGACGAAATCTTGATAACACCAGCCTTGTAAGTTACCGTAACTTAATTGTTAATGGTCGAAGCTTGGCTGATATTAAGAATGAGATTAGCAACAGTACCGAAGCTCGCAATCGTAATTATAACAACCGGGATAACTACAACCAAGGAAGTTATAATTCCGAACACCAGCGGCAATTCAATGATATGTATATCCAGGTGTTGGGACGCAACTCCAGTGCCAGTGAGTTAAGGAATTATGATCAATTTATAAATAATTCCAATTATTCCTTAGCCCAAGCTCGTCGGGATTTGGTTAATAGTCAAGACTTCAAGCAAGCATTAGATGTGGTCTACCAAGAATACCTAGGCCGTAACGCTGACTCAGAAGGACTACAGGGTTATCGCAATGCTGTCATCGCAGGCAGTACCTTTGAAAATGTGAGGAATGAAATTGCCAATAGTCCCGAAGCTAATCGGTACAATAACAACCGTAATAACGATGACTATTACAACCGATCCGGCGGCAATTCACTAATTCAAGGTATTCTCTGTAATATTACAAAGATCTGCTTTTGAGTTGGACAATTCCAATTTCTAACTCAATTTTCCCCCATTTATCCTTGAAATTAATCCACTGTAGAGGTTAATTTGGGGGGCAGAGGCGATCGGGACTTGTTAGGCTTTCGATGCAAAGAACTAATCATCCTACGGGGGTCTGGCAAATTCAGATTCGCAGGGCGGCGATTCTCGTCCACCATAACCGTAATGTCCACCTGGATCGGATTTGCCAGTTCTGGGTAGATTAGCTCAACGGAGTAACTCACAGACCGGAATGGGGTGAACTGGCCCGATTTTTCCTTATCAGCATCAACCGGGGCCTCGGTGCTCAATGGGGCAGCCGCGACGGGCTCTAACAGTTGCTCGTTTTCATCTTCGATCGTCGGTATGGCAGCTATTAACGGTTCTAGGGTTTCCTCTGGCTCATCCTTTTGGACTGTCTTCTCATCTTCGGCAATTATTGGGTCGCTCGACACTTCTGCCGGTTTTATTTCTTCTGTTTCTTGATAAGCTCCAGGTTCTGGCATTTCTTCTACTCCGGCTGGAATGATCTCTTCTTGGGCGGCGATCGCCGGGTCACTTAACACTTCAGGCTCTAGAACTTGAACTTCCGCTTCGTTGGTTTCCCCTATTCCCAATATTCCCAAAATTTCCAGAGAATGGCTAGGTTCCGACATCCTATTTTCCGTTAGTTTAGCCCTCGTTTTTCGGCTCCATTGCAGTACAGGCACCGGCTCTGGATCAAGCTCTGGCACCACCATAGGACGCAGGGGATGGGGCACAATGGCATTATTTTCCCCATCTGCTTGACTATTACCTACTTCCAGCTTTGATTTCTCCGGTTCGGCACTCAATTTGGGCACTGTGACCGTGGTCATGGCGGGGGCAAACACCTGAAATTGAAAGCGAATTTGCCAATTTTCCCCACAGAGTTGATCAAACAAATCAGGCTGGGCGCTCAATTGCCATGTTCCCGGTTGAACAGTGTGTAAATCCAACAGGGAAATGAGACCTTCGTCGTTAGTGCGGCCTTGGAAATCATGATTTTCCACTTTGCCAGTGGTAGAGAAAAATTTCCAGCGCCATTGCACATACTTACCGGGCAATGCTAGCCGGGCCGCTAGGCGGTAATGGCCCACGGGGAGGGAGCGACAGGACTCTAGGGGTTGCCAACTGGGGTTATCGTCGGTTTTAAACCAAATTGTCCATGGGGTCATGGCAGGTCACAGAAAAGTTAGAGGTGAGGTGGGGTTATTTTTCCCTATGTCCCGCTAAACGTTGTTTGAGTTCCGTAATGTCCCCCATTAAATCCTGTAACTGCAAGGTTTCCTGGGCTTTACTGGCCAGCCATTTAAGCTGAACTGTGCCCGTTGCCATTTCCCCTTCTCCCAGCACTAAGCAGGCGATCGCCCCGGATTTATCAGCCCGTTTAAATTGTTTGCCAAAGGCGCTGGCACTCAGATCTAGGGCCACGGACAATCCCTGGCTGCGTAATTGTTGGGCCAAAATTAGAGCCTGGGGTTCCGCTTTTTCTCCTTTGGAAATGAGGTAAAAGTCTGGGCCGAGAACGGGGGGCGTAGCCATTTGTTGCAACAGGATAATTAATCGCTCCAATCCCATGGCCCAACCAACGGCCGGGGTGACGGGACCGCCCAATTCCTCTACTAAGCCATCGTAACGACCGCCGCCGCAAACGGTGGCCTGGGCCCCCAGATCGCTGGATTGAATTTCAAAAGCGGTGTGGGTGTAATAATCCAAGCCTCGCACTAGGGTGGGAGTGAGTTGGTAGGCAATGCCCAAATCCGTCAGTAGTTGTTGCACTTGGTCAAAGTGGTGCTGGGAGTCTGGCCCTAGGTGATCCAAAATGCTGGGGGCACTCTGAACGATTTCCTGGGTGCGTTTAGCTTTACTATCGAGAATTCTTAGGGGATTGCGCTCTAATCGGTCTTGGGAGTCTGGGTCTAGCTCGTCCTTAAAGGGAGTCAGATAACTGATTAATGCTTCCCGGTATCTTTGGCGATCGCCGCCGTTGCCAACAGAATTTAAGGCTAGGGAAAGGTTACTCAATCCCAAAGCTTTTAAAATGTCGGTGCCTAGGGCAATCACTTCCACATCGGCCCTCGGGTCAGCGCTGCCCAATACTTCCACCCCCAATTGGTGAAATTGTCGTTGCCTACCAGCCTGGGGTCTTTCATAGCGGAACATGGGCCCGGTGTACCACAGCCTTTGTACCCCTCCAGCGGCCTGTAAATTTTGTTCAATATAGGCCCGCACCACCCCCGCTGTGCCTTCCGGTCTTAGGGTAATAGGACGATCGCCCCGGTCGGTGAAACTATACATTTCCTTGCCCACCACGTCTGTGGCTTCCCCAATACCCCGCTCAAATAGGGAAGTCTGCTCAAAAATGGGGGTACGAATTTCTTGATACAAGGCCCGGTCTAAAATGCCTTTGGCGATCGCCTCTACCCACTGCCAATAGTTGGTTTCCGGGGGCAAAATGTCACGGGTTCCACGAATGGCTTGGATAGCTCCCATAGTTCGGCTCAGTTCCTGTCAAACAAAATACGTTCCTAACCTTAGCGGATTCCGAGGACCCATTGCTCCCCGGCGATCGGCAATTAGTTTGCCTTGGTTTCTGGTAGTCAATCTTCCAACACTTGGGTAATGGCAAAGGGACATGATTCAGGAAAAACATTCAGAGCTAACCCCGTTTGCCTGGAGGCTTCCCGCCGCGCCCTGGCATATTCCTTTTCTAAAATTGCTTCGGGATAGTTGCGTAAGCTAGGGCTGTCTTCAATTTTGCGGCGGATTTGGGAGCGGCCATCATTGATAGAATCAAGCCAACTGTCTGATCGCCGTTGGGGTTGATATTGCCATTTCAGCAGATGCACCATAATCCTTTCCATTTGCGAACCTATGGCACTGCGCTCACTTTTGCCCAAATCCTCTATCTCCTCAATTAAGTGGGGCAAATCAATCGCTTCCCAACGTTTCTCCCGCAATAATTGTGCGGTGGTCCTGGCCCAAAGTACTAAATCTTGTTCGTAGGTGATTGACATATTTTTATCTGTAATTAGCAAAATAGATTGAAAATTGTTGCTTGCTACAATCTTTAAACTTATGAGAACGACACTTGGAATCAGTGATAATGTTACCAAAACCTCCATTGCCGACCTATTTTTGATTCCGTAACCGCTTTGTTTTCTTTTGCCTCTGTATAATCAGGATTAACTTGTAATGCTTTATTGTAGTCAGCGATAGCGCCTTTATAATCTCCCAAATAATGTTTTGCTACTCCTCTACGATTATAGGTAATAGCAAATTGAGAATTAATTTCTATTGCTTTGTCGTAATCTCCTATAGCACCAATATATTGTTTCAAACAATGCTCTGCTATTCCTATACTGTTGTAAATTGCAAAATCACTAGACTCAATCGCTATAGCTTTACTAAAATCGACAATAGCACTTTTGTGCTCTCCCAAATAACTCTTTGCTAACCCTCTGAAATTATAAGCAACAGCAGATTGAGAATTAGTTACTATAGCGCTACTGAAATCAGAGATGGCACCTTTATAATCTTTCAATCCTTGCTTGGATAATCCTCGATTATTATAGGCATCAATACAATTAGGATCAATTTTTATAACTTGGGTGTAATCATCAATGGCACCCGAATGATCTTTTAATATTTGTTTTGAACGTGCCCGATTACTGATTGACTGACAAAAGTTTAAGAGGACTCGTAGGAATAGACCTGGAGAGTAAACTCAAGGGCATAAAGGCGGCGGTGATGCTGACGAAGGGAAGCCA
>NZ_JADEWJ010000173.1:0-8256 GCF_015207725.1 Synechocystis sp. LEGE 06083 | reverse complement strand
GGTCAAAACCATGATTCTGGCGGCGGTACTATTTACCCTCAGTTCCATTGGATCAGGCTTACCTTTCACCATCTGGGATTTTATTTTCTGGCGGGTATTAGGCGGGATTGGGGTGGGGGCCGCTAGTGTGATTGCGCCAGCCTACATTGCGGAAGTATCACCGGCCCATCTGCGGGGGCGTTTAGGTTCCTTGCAACAGTTGGCCATTGTCTCAGGCATTTTCATTGCTCTGTTGAGTAATTGGTTTATTGCCTCGATGGCAGGGGGATCGGCCCAAAATACCTGGATATTCGGTGCGGCGGCCTGGCGTTGGATGTTCTGGACAGAGCTAATCCCTGCCCTCCTGTACGGCATTTGTGCTTTCCTGATTCCCGAATCTCCCCGGTATTTGGTGGCATTGGGCCAGGAAGAAAAGGCGGCGGCCATTTTGCATAAAGTGGAGGGGGGAGACGTGGCCGGTCGCATTGCAGAAATTCGACAAACGGTCAATTTAGACCACAAACCCCGCTTTCGTGATCTGCTCAGTCGTCGGGGAGGACTGTTGCCCATTGTCTGGATTGGTATGGGGCTATCGGCCCTGCAACAATTCGTTGGCATTAACGTGATTTTTTATTACAGCAGTGTGCTCTGGCGATCGGTGGGTTTTACCGAAGAAAAATCCCTATTGATCACTGTAATCACCGGTTTTATCAATATCCTCACCACCTTAGTGGCGATCGCCTTTGTGGATCGTTTTGGGCGCAAACCTTTGTTGCTGATGGGCTCCATTGGTATGACCATTACCCTAGGCATCCTCTCGATGGTGTTTGCGGGGGCGACGGTGGTTAATGGGCAACCCACCCTCACCGGGACTGCTGGGGTAATTGCCCTGGTGACAGCCAATCTTTATGTGTTTAGTTTTGGTTTTTCCTGGGGGCCCATTGTTTGGGTGTTGTTGGGAGAAATGTTTAACAACAAAATACGGGCGGCGGCCCTATCGGTGGCGGCGGGGGTACAGTGGATTGCTAACTTTATTATTTCCACTACTTTTCCTCCTCTGCTGAACACGGTGGGTTTAGGGCCAGCCTACGGTTTATATGCTACTTCAGCGGCCATTTCCATTTTCTTTATTTGGTTTTTTGTTAAGGAAACTAAGGGCAAAACCCTTGAGCAAATGTAATTGATTTTCTATGCTGGAGCAAATTAATTGATATTAGTTTGAATCTCTTAAGTTTATTGAAATTTAATTCTGCTCTAATTGCCTTCTAAATTAATTTAATCGTCCAACACTGGCTTTGTTTTTTCCGGGAGGGTACCGAATTGTCATTAGCAAGATTGACTACATCCATGGGCTTGATTGGCGGTTTGGCGATCGCCAGTGGACTGACAGCGATGTTACCCAGTGATGCCCAAGCTGTTCCTGTGGATGAACCCTTGGCCCCGGTTAATCGTTACCAATTAGGGGGAGACAATTCTGGCAAAACAGTTAATCAAATTACCTCGGTGGCGGAATTGCGAGATGTGCAACCCAATGATTGGGCCTTTGCCGCTTTGCAAAGTTTGGTGGAGCGTTACGGTTGTTTAGTGGGTTATCCAGACCGCACCTACCGAGGAGATCGGGCCCTCAGTCGTTATGAATTTGCGGCGGGATTAAATGCTTGTTTAAACACCATTGAGCAACTTTTACAGGAAAATGTCTCCGTGGTCCAAGGGGACTTAGATTTGCTAAAAAAATTAGCCCAGGATTTCCAAGCCGAGCTAAAACAATTGGCAGTCCGGGTTGATAATCTAGAAACTCGCACTGCTTTTTTGGAAGACCATCAGTTTTCCACCACTACAAAGCTTTATGGTCAGACCATTGTTTCCTTTGATGATGTGTTTGGCGATCGGGTAGGGGGGGATAGCAATGACTTTCAACCCCAACTAGCCTATCGGGTGCGCTTTAACTTGGAAACCAGTTTCACCGGCAAAGATTTGCTCAGGACTCGTTTGCAATTCTCCAATTTCTTCAACGGAGTAGCACAAACTGGCACCAATATGACCCGTTTTAACTATGACGATAATTCCAACAATAATGTGGAAGTGACCCATCTTTGGTATCGCACTCCTCTGACGGATAATCTCACCCTACGGCTAGGTTCCGTGGGGGTGGGCTACACGGATTTGGTGGATACGTTGACTCCCCCCACCATTGCCGATGATGCCCTGGGCATTCCTTCCCGCTTTGGTGAATACGATCCTGTTTACCGTCGAGGAGGGGGAGGGGCTGGCTTAAATTGGCAGATAACTCCGACCTTGCAATTGAGTGCGGGTTACCTGGCCACTAACCCCAATGATCCAGACAGTGGCAACGGTCTGTTCAATGGTGGGCACCATGTCCTCGGTCAATTAGCCTATCAAACATCTGATGGAGGCATTGGGTTCACCTATTCCCGTTCCTATTTTCCCTCTGGCGAGACTAATTTAACGGCGGGCACCGGTAGTTTCTTGGCTATTCAACCCTTCGGAGAGGCGATCGCCACGGCGGGGGATTTTTACACATTGCAAGGATACTATCGCATCACTCCCCAGGTGCAGATCCATGCCTGGGGCGGCTATGTGGATGCCCAGGCCCAGGGAGGCGGCATGAGCAACTTGTCCGATGGAGTGGGGGGCACAGTGGTGAGGGAAGTGTCCTGGAATCGTTCCGCCATTTGGTATGGTTTGCTTGGCATTAGTTTCCCCGATGTGGGGGGAGAAGGGAATTTACCGGGCATTGCCTTGGGTATTCCTCCCACAGTCACGGCTAGTAACTTACCTGGAGCCGTGGGACAAACCACCCCCTACCATTTGGAGGCGTTTTACCGCATTCAAATCAATGAAAATATTTCCATCACCCCCGGATTTTGGGTAGTGCTTAATCCCGAGGCCAACAGCAATAACGCCACCCAATATGTGGGTCATATACGCACTAGCTTTTTGTTCTGATAATCCAGCTATTAAGACTGGCACAGTCCCATAAAATCGATTAACTGCCGCACCAACTCCGGTTTGGTCACGGCCAAAATGGTGGAACCATCCTCTAGCAAAGTGTTACCGTTGGGAATTTTTAAGTCTTCATGGGCATTGGCTTGGTAGCCAATAATCAGAGTGCCGGAAGGAAAACGGGGATCCTGGGCGATCGCCGCCACACTGCGGCCCACAATACTGCAATTGGGAGGAATGGAGAGTTTAAGCACTTCAATTTGTCCCTGTTCAAAGTGCATCATGGCATCCACTTGGGGATACTCAATGGCATTAATCACCCGGTTGAGGGTTAATTCTGTGGTACTGATAATGTGGGTAGCTCCGGCTAAACGGTAGGGTTCAGCAAAGTCCCCATCACTCATACGGACGACAATTTGGGGCACACCATAATGTTTTGATAGGGTAACCAAAGCCAAATTCAGGGCATCTTCCTGGAGTGCCGCAATCACTGCCCCCGCCTTGCGGACCCCCGCCTCTAGTAAAACTGAGGTATTTACTGCACTACCCTCAAAGGCAATGACGCCAATTTTTTCCCGGGCATACTGACAGGCCTGGGGATCCGTATCCACCGCCGCCACTGTGTGGCCCATTTTGAGCAAATTCTTGGCCAGGTTGGAGCCAATGCCCCCCATGCCACCGATCAGAACGTACATTTTTCACCCTTTGCGCCACAGGCTTGATTGTAGTGGAAGTTAGGTGAAATTGATGGCTGTCGCTTTCGGCATCGGCCTGAAAAGTTATCCCCACCTGCCGGCGATGGGGAAAAGTCTTTGTGAAAGTGCTCCAAGCTTGTCGTAGTTTGACTCGGTTAGTGGAAGAGGATAAGCTAAACCCTTCCTAACAAGACCTAGGCTCCCACTGCTTCCTTGGCGGCATACATTACTTCCAGGGTAATTTCTGACAAGCCCCGCTCCCGAGCAAATTTTTCCGTATTGCGTTTGACCTTACCCCGCACAAATCCTGGTACCTTATTCAACTCAGCCTGGGCGGTGCTGTGCCAACCGAGGTCGGAGTCACTGGAAATACCTTTGGTGATCACTTCCTTAGTGTCATGGCCACCGAAAATTTCCAACAGATGGTCTTCCATGCCCAGGGTGAAGGAGTTGTACACCAAGTCAGCGATTTGGTTGGTGCCTTCGTAGCCCAAGAATGGCTTATAGCCCAAGGGGAAATTCTGGATATGGATGGGGGCCGCAATCACGCCACAGGGAATATCTAGCCGTTTACCCACGTGCCGTTCCATCTGGGTGCCAAAAATGGCCGCCGGCTCGATCCGGGCAATGGCATCGGCGATCGCCCCATTGTCTTCACTAATCAAGACTTCATCACAGTATTCGGCCACTTCTTGTCGGAACCAATCGGCATCATATTTGCAATAGGTTCCCGCTAGGACAACGTGGATGCCCATTTCCCGAGCCAAAATTTTGGTCATAGCGGCCGCATGGGTGTTGTCCCCAAAGACCACGGCCTTTTTGCCGGTGAGGTTTTGACAATCAATGGAGCGGGAAAACCAGGCCGCTTGGGAAACGTGACGGGTTTGCTGTTGGATGAAATCTTCGTAATTAAGGTCAAAACCCTGGTCATTTAGCACCTGTTGGATTTGGCGGATGCAACGGGCCGTTTCCACCACTCCCATGGGGGTAATGTCCACATAGGGCATGGCAAATTCTTCTTTGAGATATTTTGCTGTCATCAAGCCCACTTCCCGATAGGGGCAGAGGTTAAACCAAGCTTGGGGAATTTTGGCCAATTGGTCCACGGTGGCTTTTTCCGGTAGGACTAGGTTCACTTCTATGCCGAGATCCGCCATTAAACGCTTTAATTCAGTGCAGTCATGTTGGTTATGGAACCCTAGGGTGGTGAAACCAATTAAATTGACCGATGGCTTGGCCGTCTTCTCAGTGGCCAAATTGCCCTGTTTACGGGCTTTTTTAAGGTAAAACTCCACAATTTGCTTGAGGGTACGATCGCCAGCTTGCAATTCGTTATAGCGATAATGGTTCACATCCGCCAAAAGCACGTCACAGCGGGCATCCATTTGAGCCCGGTCGACAAAGTTTTCCAAATCCTCTTGCAAAATACTGGAGGTACAGGTGGGAGTCAGCACAATCAAATCCGGCGCTTCTTCCCCATCTTTGCGGACAATATTATCCACCACTTTTTCCTGGGAACCCCTCGATAACACTTGGCGATCGACCACACTAGTGGTGACAGGGGTAAAGTTTTGTTCCCGTTCCAACATGGAGCGCATCACGTTGAAATAGTCATCCCCCAACGGAGCGTGCATAATGGCGTGGACGTTTTTGAAAGAACTGGCGATGCGTAGAGTGCCAATGTGGGCGGGGCCAGCATACATCCAATAGGCCAATTTCATAGGGTCAGACTCCGGGGAGGTAATTCACCCTCAAATTGTCGGTAAAAGCCTTAACCTTGTCGAGGGGCAGGTTTACATTTTAATTCCGCTATTAATAGTCTGTAATGCCTGTCTGGATTAGCCTCTAGCTTATGGCTCTAATTATTTTGCCCACGGTTTACCATACAATTCTTAATGGTTAGACACGATCTCCATAAGTATTTATGACCATAACCTTAAGTTCTGGGAGTCAATACTCCAAAGTCAGCGCCGTATATTTTGCACAATCTCGGAGGCTGTCGTTAGTTGTTTTTTCCGATTTATGATTAAACCAATGCCAATGCAAAGTTGGAGTTTGAGATTATGCCTGTCAAAATTGCGATCGCCCAAATAAAAGTTGAGCCGGGTCAGCGTATTATTCTGGATCAAATCTCCTGGCAGGAATTTGAGGAAATTTTGGAAGATTTAGGGGAACATCGTCATTCCCATATCGCTTATTACAAGGAAGTTTTAGAATTTCGGATGCCTTTACCTGGCCATGAACACACTAAAGTTTTGATTTCCCATTTACTTGTGGTTTTACTAGAAGAATTAGGACTGGAATGGGAATCCCTTGGCTCCACTACTTTTAAAAGCAGACCTATGCAAGCAGGTATTGAGCCTGATGATTGTTTTTATATTGACAACTATCAAGCTATGGTGGGTAAACAACGGCTGAATTTAGATGTTGATCCTGTCCCCGATTTGGCGATCGAAGTAGATTTCACTTCTGTTACCCAAGTCAGTGCGTATGAGGCATTGGGCATTCCTGAAATTTGGCGATATGAAGATGGAAAACTGGAAATTAGTCTACTGGAAGAAGAAAAGTACATTAACTCTTTTATGAGCAAAGCTTTTCCCTCTATTCCCATTATTGAAGGAATTTCCCTTTGTTTAAAAAAAAGCCAGGTGATTCCTATGAGTGCTTTACGTCGTGAGTTTCGAAAGTGGTTGCAGGAATATATCTAAAGAGACGTACTCGTTCCCGTTAACCATAATGTATTTACTTTGTGAAAAAGTTTGCTGTAGTTAGGATTTGAGTGTTTTTACACCATCCTCAATGGTTAGACACGATCGCCATAAGTATTTATCATTATCTGCCTGCGGTAAACAGACTACAAAAACTCAATGTGATTAAACATTTCTTCTGGTTCGAGAATTTCCCACATCAAGACTAATCCTTGAATAATTTGACCAATCGACTTATTTCGTTGAGAACAATAAACGATGCCAGTATGATGGGGAAATGATTGAGCTAATTTTAAAAAGTCAGTATCTTGGGTAAAAATTACTCGGCCTTCAGACGCAGCAAACTGTAACTGCTCTTGATCAGAAACCCCTAGCAGACCAGCTTTTGGAGTTGTTGTAACATCAAGACTGCGATGACGTAAGCCAAGGGCAATGCTATGGCTGATGTTTTCATCAAGATGAAATTTAATTCTGTTGGCAATGCATTTTTCTTAATTTTTCTTCTATCAAAGAAGGGGTACTGGATCGCATTTGTTCAGCAAAAATTTCATCCTCCACAATTCCTTGTCTAATTTCTTCCAGGTGATCGTGGTAATAAGACAAGGCGGCATAAACGTCAGCCAGGGTAATACTAGGATAATGATGGACAATTTCGTCGGGAGATAGTCCCATTCGTTCGTGCCAGATCACGATGTCCTGAACTGTGATCCTGTGGCCAGCAATGCGGGGTTTTCCTCCACAGGTTCCTGGAGTGATGTCAATATGATTGATTAAGGTTGTTGCCATCGGCACTTCCAATTAGTACAAAATTGCGGTCAGTGGCGATCGCCGGTTATAACCCAGAAACCGAGAATAGAATTCTTCACGGTTGTACACGATCGCCGTTTTGATTTAGTCAGTTTAAACAATCTATTTTTTCTGAACTACCTGTACTGGAGTGCCATTTTGCACCATGCCGAATAAAGCCACTACATCTTGATTCCGCATTCTGACGCAACCATGGGAAGCCGCAGTGCCGAGGAAATGTTCATGTTTTTTCGGGGTGCCATGGAAACCAATGGTATTTTTGCCATCACTCCAAAAACCGATCCAACGGATACCGATGGGGCCATCCAAGCTGGCGGCCACTTTTTTGCCATTCCAGGGATTTTCCCAGACGGGATTTTCTACCATTTGGATGACCTGGAAATTGCCTTGGGGGGTTTCCCAGCCTTTTTTACCCACTGCCACGGGATAACTGGCCAAAACTTTGTCATTCTGGTAGGCGTAAACCCGCCGTTCCCCTAACACCAGGACAATATGGGTGGCCAAGGCCTGGCTGTCTGGGTTGGTGGGAGTGCTGACGGGGGCCGCCGGGGGGATATAGGTGGATTCGGGAATCGGTTTGAGGGGAGGAATGGCACTACCCCCATTGAGACTACTTTGGGCCTGGACGGTGCTGGGGATAACCAGACTAGTTGCAGTTAAACTAACACCACCCAACCAAAGGGCGAAACGGGCTAGGGGAGAGAACTGTTTCTGCATAGGATTAGGGTTAGAAAATGATTGAAGGAAAACCGACGGGGTTTAACAATACGAAATTAAATACGGGCTGGTGAAAATATATGAGAATATTATGTTAAATGATCATTATCGTCGCTGTCCAAGTTCCGTGGGCCGGGAAAAAGACGGTGTGGCGATCGCCACGATGCCCATTACCTTAGCGCCCCTTTGCTCCATTACCCGGCGGGCTTCGAGGGCGGTGGTGCCGGTGGTAATAATGTCATCCAAAATTAACCAGGGCTGGTGAGTGTTAAAGCCTGGCCCCGTAACAAGGGCGGACTGTAATTCCCGTTGGCGATCGCCGGGGCTAAGACCAAATAAAGCTTGGGTATCCTTGGGCCGTTGTAAAGCCTGGGGGCGCAGGGGGT
>NZ_JADEWJ010000172.1:0-8340 GCF_015207725.1 Synechocystis sp. LEGE 06083 | reverse complement strand
GATCTCCCCCTTGTGATAGCTTGGTAAGGCTTTGGCAATCATTGCTTTCCCCAAGCCTTTGCTTTGCTGTTCCCAAATATTAACTAGATTAAAGATTAGCCCTATGGTTGAGCTTGCGCCTTCCCCCGAAGCCATTACCGCCGCGCTGGAAATTCCCGCTGACATTAACTTTGCCCTGCCGGATCCTGCGGATGAGGAAATCCAAGAGCATGAGTTTCAGCAACAGTTAGATGATTTTTGGCAACTGTGTGAGCGCTTTGACCTCCAGACGGAAATTTGGCGGGGGCGCATTCTCCGGGCGGTGAGGGACCGGGAAAAAATTGGTGGAGATGGCCGCGGTACTGGATTTTTAAATTGGCTCAAGCAACGGGAAATTTCTAAAACCCAAGCCTATGCCCTCATTCAACTGGCCAATAGTGCCGATACCCTCATTGCCGAAGGACAACTGGACCCCGGTTCCATCAACAATTTCAGCAAACGGGCCTTTGTGGAAACAGCTAAAGCTGATCCAGAAGTGCAAAAGTTGGTCAGTGATGCGGCCCATAATGGCGACCGGATTACCCGACGGGAAGTGAAGCAGTTGGCCGATGAGTGGACTGCCATGAGTTCGGAACTGTTGCCCGATGTGCTCAAAGAAAAGGCCACCGACGGCACAGTGCCTCCCCGTCATTTGGCGCCCCTGGTGAAGGAATTGGAAAAGGTACCAGAAGGTCATTTACAAGCTCTACAGGAAGAGGCGATCGCCTCCCCCGATGTGGACACAGTTAAATATCTCACCACTTCTGCCCGCAATCTATCTAAATATCTAGATGCGGCAGCCAAGGTACAAACCCTAAAAGCTTTCCCGTTAGATATGGAACTGGCCTTAGAGGAGGCCCTGCGCTTAGATTGCCTCAACACAGCGGCGGATCTGCTCAAACAAGCCACCCAATTGGAGCAGTCTGTGGGCAAACTATTCACCACCTGGAAACGTTTAGCCACCCTATCCGATCGCCTCTATGTGGACACCGGAGCCAGTACCCCCAACCTACGTTCCCTGTTAACGGCCATTGAAGGATTAACCCAGGAAGTAATTGAAGTGCCCCTGGATGAGGATGGCAATAACACAGTACGTTTAAAAATTACTTGTTCAGACGGTCTAGCAACCACAGGGATGACAACAAACCAGTGAAGTGGGCAATGATGGTGTTGATGTTAGCCTGAATGGCTAGTAAATCGGTGGATTGCACAAAACGGTTGGGGTCAGCAGCGGAAGCAAAGGTTCCCGGCGGCACACTGAGGGCTTTGCCCAACACAATGCCACTCATGGCCGCTCCTCCGATGATGGCGGTACCCATGCCCACCAAGTTGATGATCAAGCCAATACGAATCAGCTTGAGAATATCCGCCCGACGGGGATGCTTGGTGGCTTCCGAATCTTTGAGATTGCGCCCTAAACGACGGTAACGGGTGGAAAAGAAAATGCCAAAGCCCAACAGGACAATGGAAATAAAGGCCGAAAGAATGCCCGCTTCAATGCCGGTGGTGCGATTGGGGCCACTTAAACTAAAACCGGCAAACAAAAACGTGACGACGGAAAAGGCTCCCAGGACAATCTGCACCCAAAAGCCGATGTTGCCCCAGGTGGTTAAGTCTACGGAGGCCCGCAAGGCGGCCTGGGGAATGGGATTGGCCAATTCGGTGTTGCGTCGGTTCATGGTGGGGCGTAGGCGTTAACTTGTCCGTATTTTAGCCGTTATCCGCCCTGATCGTAGCCTAGACTAATGGTGCCGGGGAGGATTATTTCCCGCCGTTGATCTATCACTACCACCAATTCCCCCTGGGGGGTGATGGATTCAATGATGCCCATACCCTGGGGTAAGCTGATTTCCCGACCCCGATGGGCAAATAATTGCAGGTAATCCGCCACAATGGCCCCAATCCCCTCGCTTTGGTAACGATGCCAGCCGAGGGTAAGCCCTGCCAGGGTAATTTCAGCTAAGTCCGTCAGATTGGTCACACTCTGGATTGATTGGGCTTTGCAAAAGGGCCCTAGGGCAATGCCAGTGGCCGGTACGGGGTTAATCCAGTTAATGCCCACTCCCACGATGGCCGCGGTAATTATGCCCCCACTGATTTTGCTTTCAGTTTTAATGCCGGCCAATTTTCTACCTTGTAACAGCAGATCATTGGGCCATTTGAGTTGTACCGGAATGCCGTGCTGAACTAGGGCGTAGGCGATGCCCCAGGCACTCCATAAAACCAAGTGGGGACTGTGGCTTATGGGTAAATGGGTGGCTAACCACAGGGATAGATACAATCCCCCCGGTGGAGACTGCCAACTCCGACCCCATTGCCCCCGACCAGCAGTTTGTTCCCTGGCGATCGCCGCTAGGGGCGGTTGATAACCCTGATGTCGTAAGTCCCACAGCAGTTGGTTGGTGGAGTCGGTACAGGCAGGGGCAATGACCCTTAACCCGGAGAGGATATCGGGGCGGGCCAGGCATAGGGGTTGGCCATGGTCTTGCTGCCAAGCTTGGTTGAGCCAATCCCCGTCCCCAACGTTGCTGATTTCTGCCATGGGAATTGGGGACTAACCCTAGGGCACCACCAGCACTGGGCAAGGGGAAAGATTAATTACCCTCGCAGTGACGCTTTCCGCCGCTCCTTCGCTGGTGAGGCCTAAACCTCGACAGCCCATCACGATTAGGTCTGCATTTACTTCATCGGCAACGTCACAAATGGTGAAAGAAGCCATGCCTTCCCGTTCAATGGTTTTGGTGGCAATGCCCTGTTGGGAGAAAACAGCCTGGGCTGCCTCCAGTAATTTGGCCACCGCTTCCGGGGAATCCATGCCGTGGGCTTCGTGGTCTTGGCCGGGGGGAGTTTTTTCCACCACCGACAACAAAACTAAATGACTTTGGTGGATTTTGACCAAATCCGCGACCATTTGGGCCGCATCCCTTGCTTCTCGGCTCCGGTCCAGGGGAAATAGAATGGTTTTGAACATAATGACACCTCCGCTATCTCCTACCAATAGCGCGATTAGGCGATCGCCAGCAATTAATCGACATCAAATTTTACAGGCACTGGCTGATCGGGTCGCCAAATTTTGCAGAATCCCAGCAACCTTATACCTAGGAAATAGGCCCTTTTTGCGCTACCAAAACCCCCATTAAACCAGCGGCAATGGGATAGTGTATAGCTTTGGCAAATCCGGCTTCTAAGGCAAGTTTGACTTGGGCAGGGCCGGTGGGAAAGCGGTCTAAACTCGGTTGCAGATAGGCGTACTCTTCAGTTAAACGCCATTGCTTGGCCATGGGCACCACCACATTGGCCAGGTACCAACGCTGAAAGCTGGCCACCAAAGCATTACTTGGTTGATGAAAGTCGAGAATAGCCACTTTTTTGCCCGGTTTGAGTACCCGTTGTAACTCCCCCAGGGCTTGGGGAATATTGCCCACGTTACGGAGGCCGTACCCCATGGTGGCCCCATCAAATTCACGATCGCCGAAGGGTAAGGCGAGGGCATCTCCTTGCAGCCATTGCATCGGCAACTGGGCGTATTTACTTTGATGTTTGCCAGCGGCGATCGCCAATAGTTCAGCACAGAAATCCAGCCCAATAACTTTTCCCTCCGTGCCCACCACCTTGGCCCCCTGGAAAGCTAAATCCCCACTACCGCAACACACATCCAACAGAAGATCACCAGGTAATACGCCACTCCATTTAACGGCCATGGCCTTCCAAATATGGTGCTGACCAAAGCTCAAAAATGTGTTGAGGTCATCGTACTGGGGAGCAATGCGGGCAAAAATTTTCTGTACATCCTGGGCCGCGGGCTGGGGTAATCGGGAAGAATTCATGGAAAAATCAGGACTGGTCAAGTTTATTTTGGTGATCGCCATCTTTTGTGAAAATTTTTGGTAAAAGCAATGATCAAATTTTATCTAGCCATAGATTGGTTTCAGTAATAAGAAAACCGCCCATTGATTACCGTGTCTCTAGGGAAAAAATTTCGTAACGGCCAATGCAATCAGAGCTTCCAGAAAGGATTATGATCTGCTCCGTGCCGTTTTTTCAATGACAATTTGCTATGTACGAAAAACTTCAGCCCCCCAGCGTTGGGTCAAAAATCACCTTTGTTGCAGGTAAGCCCGTAGTGCCCAACGATCCGATTATTCCCTACATCCGAGGGGACGGTACTGGGGTTGATATTTGGCCCGCCACCGAATTAGTCATCGATGCGGCGATCGCCAAGGCCTATGGCGGCGAGAAGAAAATTAACTGGTTTAAGGTCTATGCGGGGGACGAAGCCTGTGAACTATACGGCACCTATCAATATCTACCGGAAGATACCCTAACGGCGATTAAGGAATACGGTGTAGCAATTAAAGGGCCTTTGACTACTCCTGTGGGCGGTGGCATCCGGTCTTTAAACGTGGCCCTGAGGCAAATTTTTGACCTCTATACCTGTGTGCGCCCCTGTCGTTATTATCCCGGCACTCCCTCTCCTCATAAAACCCCGGAAAAATTGGACATCATTGTTTATCGGGAAAATACAGAGGATATTTACCTGGGCATTGAATGGGCCGAAGGCACCGAAGGAGCAAAAAAATTAATCGCTTATCTCAACGATGATCTGATTCCCGCGACTCCGGCTTTAGGCAAAAAACAAATTCGCCTTGATTCTGGCATTGGCATTAAACCCATTAGTAAAACCGGCTCCCAACGTTTAGTGCGGCGGGCCATTCTCCATGCATTGCGGTTACCGAAAGCCAAACAAATGGTGACGCTGGTCCATAAGGGCAACATTATGAAATTCACCGAAGGAGCCTTTCGGGATTGGGGCTATGAATTGGCCACCACGGAATTTCCGGCGGAATGCGTTACGGAGCGGGAATCTTGGATTTTGGGCAATAAGGAAAGTAATCCTGATTTGACCATTGAGGCCAACGCCCACATGATTGACCCCGGTTACGATACCCTCACTGAAGAGAAAAAAGCGGTAATTAAGGAAGAAGTGGAGCAGGTTTTGGACTCCATTTGGGCCTCCCACGGTAATGGCCAGTGGAAAGAAAAAGTAATGGTCAACGACCGCATTGCTGATAGCATTTTCCAACAAATTCAAACCCGCCCCGATGAGTATTCCATTCTGGCGACGATGAATTTAAACGGGGATTATCTTTCTGATGCCGCCGCCGCTGTGGTGGGAGGTTTGGGCATGGGCCCTGGAGCTAACATTGGTGATAGTGCAGCCATTTTTGAAGCAACCCACGGCACTGCCCCCAAACACGCTGGGCTAGACCGCATTAACCCCGGCTCGGTGATTCTTTCCGGCGTCATGATGCTGGAATTTATGGGCTGGCAGGAGGCCGCTGACCTCATTAAAAAAGGCATCGGCGCGGCGATCGCCAATCGGGAAGTAACCTACGATTTGGCCCGCTTAATGGAACCGAAGGTGGATAAACCATTGAAATGTTCCGAGTTTGCCCAGGCGATCGTCAGTCATTTTGATGATTAACGTTGAATAAAATCCGTTGAGTCAACCCGTCATGATTTCTGCATCTGAGTCTGCCCCATTCCCAAAACTCAGCCCCGAAGAATATTTGGCATGGGAAGAAAGGCAGTTGGAAAAGCATGAGTATTTTGACGGGGATATCTATGCCATGGGGGGCGGCAGTAAAAACCACAGTGTTATCAGTGTCCGCCTATCGACTTTATTTTGTAATCATCTTGATGACGGTGATTGCGAAATAGGTAATTCAGATTTAAAAATTCAGATTGTCAACACCCAAAACTATACCTATCCCGATGTCAGCGTCACCTGTGATCCACGGGATCGGAAGTCAACACAATTTATTACCTATCCCTGCCTGATTGTGGAAGTGTTATCCCCCAGTACTGAAGCCTATGAACGGGGTGGCAAATTTCGGCTCTATGCCCGTAATCCTATATTGCAGGACTATCTCTTGGTTAGCTCCACCAGTGTGGAAATTGATCTCTATCACAAAAATGATGACGGTGATTGGTTAATCCTCAACTATCAGGCCGGCGATCGGGTCGAACTTAAAAGCATTGGTTTAACTTTCCCTGTAAATGTTCTTTACCGGGGTCTGTCACTTTGAGTCGATTAATTTCTTTTTTGCGATCACCAACAAAGCTGGAGTTTGGGCTAATGGGGATGCAGAACGCGCTTGGGATTGGCGGAGAAAGAATAAGTAGGAGTCTAGTTGGCGATTAGCATACCAAAATGTAAAATTTACACCTAACCTCACACAATTGCCGTGAATATGTGGTAGTACCAGTACCCTACCGGGATAAGGTAATTATATTGAAAATATAATATGATCAGTAGTTAGATCAATTTTATCTTCTGGTTAAATAACACTTAAATTAATTAGTTAAAATATATGTCTTTGCATCTTTCAATATAATCTAAATATAAGATTCACAGAATTTTTAATCGCAGCACTTAATAACGCTGTTTTTAAGAATATATAAGCAAATAATTTCAGCTTACGCTCATGACATATTTATTCTTTTTTATATCTATTGGATTGGCTACTCTACTTGCTCTGGTAATTAAACAATTACAACAGCAAAAAAAGGATTATTTAATCTATCAGGAAAAAGTAAAGGAAGCAGATAGACAATTACAAGAGTCTGAAAGGAAATATGGAGGACTCATATCCAGGGAAAATACCGCCAGAGAACTGGATAAAAAAATTACTGTTTTAACAAATCAGCTCAAACAACTTGACAAGCAGGCACAAGCTGAAGAACAAGAATTATTCGTCAAAATTTCGGAACTTAGAACAAAGCTTCAAAGACTTGAAGAGCAAGAAATTGTTGAAGCTTTTGGATTTTATGAATCAAAGTACAACTTTGAAGAAGCTGATGATTATAAGCAACGCCTAGACAAAATCCGCGCACAACAAAAAGAGATGATTAAAAACAAGCAAGCTGCTGTATGTAATACAGAATGGTCGGTTGGTGGTAGTGTGAAAGAAGGCAAAAAGATGACCAATAATTTTCTCAAGTTAGTTCTTCGTGCTTTTAATGGCGAATGTGATGCTTCTGTTGCAAAAGTAAAGTATAGCAATGTACAGACAATGGAAAATCGTATCAGAAAAGCCTATGAAGATTTGAATAAACTGTCTCAGACTACACACTGTAACATTACCTCACGCTTTCTAGATCTGAAACTACAGGAACTTTGGTTAACTCACGAGTATCAAGAAAAAAAATACCAAGAGCAAGAAGAACAGCGCATTATTCGTGAACAGATGCGCGAAGAGGAAAAAGCATTGCGCGAACTCGAAAAGGCTAAACAAGACGCTGAACGAGAGGAAAGTCGTTACCAAGAAGCTCTGGAAAAGGCTCGTAGAGACATTGAATCAGCTACGGGAAAGACTCAGGAGAAACTCTTCAAGCAAATCGAAGATTTACAAAAGCGACTTGCAGAGGCTGAAGCAAATAAGAAAAGGGCTATTTCTCAAGCTCAATTGACAAAATCTGGACACGTCTACGTCATTTCAAACATCGGCTCATTTGGCGATGATGTCTATAAGATAGGTATGACACGCCGCCTTGAACCAATGGACCGTATTAAGGAATTGAGTAATGCATCTGTGCCATTTTCTTTTGATATTCACGCCATGATCTTTTGCCAAGATGCCCCCGAGCTTGAATCTAGATTACACAAGCATTTCAACAACAGAAGAATAAACAAGGAAAATGGGAGAAAGGAGTTTTTTCGAGTTTCATTAGACGAAATAGTTAGAGTAGTGCGAGAAATAGATCAAGAGCTCGAGATTTGTAAATCTGAAGTGGTCTTCACCAAGATTGCTGAAGCTAGTGAATATCGGAAAACCCTAGCTAGAGAACGCCAAGATAAAGCAGTATGAATCTAAAATTAAAAACTCTTACCGATAACCAAAATTTTTTGCTGTTTACTGATGGGAGGCACAGTCCACCCGGCTAAAGCCAGTCTTTCTGTGGGGTCTATGATGGCACCGTGGACTACCACCGTGCATTGAGGATGTTGTAGGCGATCAACAAGTTTTACTAGGGGGTCAACGGCTCACTGAGTAGCGGATCTCTGCGAGATCGCCAAAAGATCAGTCAAGCCATATTCGGTCCAATGACCATTTCAACCCTTAATTATTCTGATTAGCGACAAACTGATTGACTAAAGCAACATCAATATCTAACTCCTTGGCAATTTCGGCAATTGTCAACCCCAATTTTTTCAACAGAGGTATGGTTTCTAGTTTTGCTTCCAGCCTACCTTCTAGTTTGCCCTCCAGTTTCCCAGCAATTTTACCTTCTTCTAAAATTTCCTGATAGACAGCGGAT
>NZ_JADEWJ010000171.1:0-8358 GCF_015207725.1 Synechocystis sp. LEGE 06083 | reverse complement strand
AAGATCTATTCACTGAACTAGCTGAAACGGTGGGTCTCATTCGGCGATCGCCAAAGGTTGCTTGGTGGTGTCGCCATCCCTTGACGTTTTTAATGGAGGCGGCGGACGATCTCTGTTACTCCATTGTCGATTTGGAAGATGGTTTTCACATGGGCTATCTTCCCTTTGGAGCAGTGCAAGATAAATTACAAAGCATTGCTGACATTGAGCTAAACCAATACGAAGGCAGTCCGGCAGAAACCATTAAACGACTGCGGGCTAAGGCCATCAATCGACTGGTAAAAGAAGTAGCCCAAATTTTTCTTGACCATGAACCGGATATTTTAGCGGGGAAATTTGACCAATCCCTAGTGGGGCTAAGCCGTTTTTCCCCCCAACTTAAGGAAATTGAAACCATGACCACCAATGCGGTTTTTCACCATCCCAATGTGGTCAGAATTAAAATTGCTGGCTTTGAAGTCTTGGGGGATCTATTAACTGATTTTCTTACCGCCGTCCTGGAAAAACAACCCCGTCCGAAGGGGAAACTGCTTAAATTTATGTTGCCTCCAGAGCACCAAGTAGCCCCCGATGACGATAACTACAGCAAAATTCTGAAAGTAACTGATTACATTGCTGGTATGACCGATTTGCAAGCCACTCTGCTGTATCAACAACTGCGGGGCATTGCCCTCTAATGCTCCCATGCCAGGGTTTCAGATTATGGGCAAAAGCAACTCTGGCAGTTTGGGCTGAAGAGAGCCTGATGCGGGGAAAAATTTCCGCTGACCAGAATTTATACCAAACTGTGCGCCAGAGTAAAACCATGGCTATTTAGTTAAAAATACGACGAAATCAGAAACTAGAGTAGCCTTAATAAAAGTTTTACGGAAGCTGTTATTATCTCAGTCTTATTTAAACGAACACAACTAGGAGTTGGCTGTTAAGTAGATTTTTCCTGGGAGAAAATTGGCATAGGGTTGACGTTGCGATAGGCACTGTTGGGACGGGGTTGTTTTTGAATTTCCTCCTTAATGCTGTCAAGATCTACATAACGGTCGGAAACATTGATTAAACTGTCGCTGGTCATGGAACGGAGGCTCACCACCTCAATGCGCGCCCCCCGATAACTGACCGCATCAGCCGCATAGGCCAAATCTCCATCTCCACTAACCACCACAGCGGTGTCATAGGAACCCACCAAGGACATCAAATCCACGGCAATTTCCACGTCTAGGTTGGCTTTTTTAGAACCGTCCGGTAATTGCACCAGGTCTTTGGCAATGACTCGGTAACCATTGCGGCGCATCCAAAGCAAAAATCCCTGTTGTTTTTCGTTACTGCGGTCTACCCCGGTGTAGAAAAAAGCCCGCAATAGTCGGGAGCCCCCCGTTAAACAGTGCAATAATTTGGTGTAATCAATTTCAATACCTAGTTGCAAGGCCGCGTAAAAAAGATTGGAACCATCAATGAAAATGGCCACCCTGCCCCGGTTTTCTAATAACTGATCCGGTGTAAACAGTGCATCCTGTTCAAAGTCCTCAAACATGGTGTTCCTAAATAATTAAGTCGTGATTTAAAGGGGTTTTTAAAAAAAATTCAAAGGAAAAAAGCGGAAAAGTGATAAAAATGTTAATTTTTGTTAAAAAATCTTCAAAAGATCGAAGTTGACCTAGGGGGTCAGCTTTTGATTCTACTCCTCTGCCGGTAACTCCAGTTTGGTAAAAATAGGCTGGGCCGGGGGCAGATTTTGATTCGCACATAGTTGGCCCCAGGATTGGTGACGGTTGAATTCTTCCGCTTGCTCCAACGGCGATCGCCACTGGTCAAAATCCCAGGTGAAACCCAATTGTTGATAAATTTTGGTGCTCAGGCGGGGAACAATGGGGGAAAGGAGATAGGCCGAGAGCCGAATGGACTCCAAGACGCTGTACAGCACATCTTCCACTTCCTTCTGACTGCCCTGTTTAAATAACTTCCAGGGAGCCATGTCGTCGATGTATTTATTGCCAGCCCTCACTAAGGTAAAAATTGCCTCACAGGCATCGGTGAAGGACAGTCTTTCATAGGCACTGCTCACCTGTTCCCCTAAATGACTGCCCAGGGCTTTGAGGGGATTATCGGGGGCTAAATCCGTGGCCATTACCTGGGGACCTTGCCCCTGACAGTATTTTTTCACCATGCCCAGGGTGCGATTGAGCAAATTTCCTAAGTCGTTGGCTAAATCGGCATTGAGCACATTGACAAACCGTTGTTCGTTGAAATCCCCATCTTTACCAAACTCAATTTCCTTGAGGAAATAGTAACGAAAAGCATCCTCCCCATAGCGGTTAATTAAGTCTAGGGGATCAACGGTGTTGCCCAAACTTTTACCCATTTTGTGCCCATCTTTGGTGAGAAAGCCATGGCCGAAAACCTGGGCGGGGATCGGTAATTCCGCCGATAGCAACATAGCCGGCCAATAGACCGCATGGAACCGTAAAATATCTTTGCCAATCAAGTGTAAATTGATGGGCCACCATTTGGCCAAAGCGTTAGCTAAACTAGGTTCTTCATCCTCCCCTAAGAGAGCGGTGACATAGCCTAGTAGGGCATCAAACCAAACGTAAATAGTATGGTTGGGATCATTGGGGAGGGGGAAACCCCAGTCCAAATTGACTCGGGAAATGGAAAAGTCCTGCAATCCCTGGGCGACAAAATTTAACACTTCATTGCGACGACTACTGGGTTGGATAAATTCCGGTCGTTGGGCATACAGTTCTTCCAAGGGTTTCTGATAGCGGGAAAGGCGAAAAAAATAGTTTTCCTCATCCCGCCATTCTGCCTTGCGGTTAGGGTGTAGAGGACAATGGTTATCCTCCAATAAATCTCTTTTTTCTTTAAATTCTTCGCAGGCAACACAGTACCATCCCTGTTGTTGGGCCAGATAAATGTCCCCTTTGTCCCAGACCCGTTGAAAAAAGTCTTTGACAATGGCTAAATGGTGGGGATTAGTAGTACGACTAAAGCGGTCGTAACGAATATTGAGCGATCGCCATAGTTCCTTAAACTTGACCACGATATGGTCGCAATGGGTTTGGGGATCAAGGCCTTGAGCTTCGGCAGTACGTTGAATTTTTTGCCCATGTTCGTCGGTGCCGGTGATCATCAACACTTCATAGCCCTGCAATCTTTTGAAGCGGGCCAGGGTATCCGCCACTACTGTAGTGTAGGCACTACCCAAATGGGGCACATCGTTAACGTAGTACAGTGGGGTGGTGACGGAAAAAGTGGGTACGGAAGAATCAAGCATTCGATCAAAAGAAGTTTGTAAAAGTGCCATGGAGAATATTTAGTTTGGTTAACCACCATGCCTAGAATGGTCAACAGTAATGGTTACTTCCCTAAACTCCTGAGGATAGATTCTCAAGGGGGGCTGTTAAGTAAACCTTGTTATTGCCCTTAGAAATTCTTATCAATGAGGTTAAAAATAGATTCTTAAAAATAAATTGAAATTAACAATCTTAAAAAGCGGGGGACTTCAGTTTAGCAAAGGCTAAACTTTAAGGAAGTTTTTCTCCATAATATCTTAAGATGTGAAGCCCTCTTCCTCTTTTTGGGAGCAAGTTCCGTCCCTACACCCGATCAGGATAAAATGAACTGCTAGCCCCCACTGCTTCTTTCTGACAAGGAATTTTCATGAAACCGTATTTAGCCGCTGCCCTGCAAATGACCAGCCGCCCCAACCTAGCCGAGAATTTACAAGAAGCAGAGGAGTTGATCGATTTGGCAGTGCGCCAGGGGGCAGAACTGGTGGGTTTGCCGGAGAACTTTGCTTTTTTGGGCAATGAAACAGACAAACTGGAACAGGCTTCGGCGATCGCCACAGCGACGGAAAAATTTTTGCAGACCATGGCCCAACGTTTCCAGGTGACTATTCTGGCGGGGGGCTTTCCCTTTCCGGTGGCGGGGGAGGCGGGCAAGGCCTATAACACAGCCACTTTAATTGCTCCCAATGGGCAGGAATTGGCCCGCTACCATAAAGTTCATTTATTTGACGTTAATGTGCCCGACGGCAACACCTATTGGGAATCGGCCACGGTGATGGCTGGGCAAAAATATCCCCCGGTGTACCATTCCGATAGCTTTGGTAATTTGGGGCTGTCCATTTGCTACGACGTTCGTTTTCCAGAACTGTACCGTTACCTTTCCCGTCAAGGGGCAGATGTTCTTTTTGTGCCCGCCGCTTTCACTGCCTACACCGGCAAAGACCATTGGCAAGTGTTGCTCCAGGCCCGGGCCATTGAGAATACCTGCTACGTCATTGCCCCAGCCCAAACCGGTTGCCATTACGAAAGACGCCACACCCACGGCCACGCCATGATCATTGATCCCTGGGGAGTGATTCTGGCCGATGCGGGGGAAAAACCAGGCCTGGCGATCGCCGAAATTAACCCCGACCGCCTCAAGCAGGTACGTCAACAAATGCCTTCGTTGCAACACCGGGTATTCGTCTGATGGCTAGTTGCCAGGGCGTTCCTAGGGCCCAAGCGGTGAAGAATGCAGGCACAGAGACTAAAACCGCCTTTTTCGTCATCGTTAACGATTTGTCCTGGGGCAAAAATGAGAAAACCCCATGGGGATCAAGGATTTGAGCCATATTGATTGACCCGTGGCTATTGTCTAGCAAAGCTTAATTAATAGTTAAGAAAACCTGAACAGTCCAGAGAGAATGTTAGTTTTTGGATCTTAGCTGGGTCACTGCGGCCTAAAAAGTTCACTAGCGGCGTTGTTTTCCTTGGCTGATCATCTAAGCCAGCGAAGGGTCTGCACGGCGGAAATGGACTTGACCGCCATGGGGATCAGCGCTAACTGCCACTGGGAGTAATTTTTTCTTTTCCCTAACCGCAACTGTATAACTGTGCTTTATTTTACAAATCTTACAGGAATTTTATCGTTTTTTACCGCCGCAATTTGACCTGTTGGACTTGATTTTTAACAAACCCTCTTTAAGTATCCTTAAGCAATCACCATGATCATGTATCACCGACCGATCCAAGCTCCCCAAATCCTTACCAAGCAGACTATCCATTGCCCCAATTGCGGAAACCATGCCGTCCGTCAGCAATGCCTGATTGAAAAGGAAATTGTCACTGAAACCGCTTGTCCCGTGTGTGACTACCTCTTGGTCAATTGTCATCGTACCGGCAGAGTGGTGGATTCTTACCTTTGTCTAAGTACGAGGCGTTAATAACAAATAGTTATTGAGTTATTGACCACTGGGCTGACACTTTTCCACCTGGGCAGTCCAAAGTACCATCTGCTTCATTGCTTCCCGTAGCACAGCAGCCCCTAGATCACTGTTGTTGACTATAAAACTGAATGCCACTGGGCCCCAATGGTCGTTTTCCACATAGCCCGTGAGGGAAACTACCCCTGTGAGGGTGCCTGTTTTGCCCCGCATTTTGCCCACCAGGGGAGTATCGGCGAAACTCTGCTCCAGGGTGCCCGATCGCCCGGCCACAGCAAGGGATTGTTGATAAATTGTCCCCGTTGACCCTTGGGTTTGATTTATCAAAAGTTGTACTAGGGTTTGGGGTGTGACCAAATCCTGGCGGGACAGTCCTGAGCCATCCCGTAGTCTAACCGTAGTGGGGGCTAGACCAAGCCTTTCTAAGTAGGACTGCCAATTGGTGTCAGAGGAGGGCAGTTGGATGGCGTTGAGCAACGCTTCAGCGTAGAGATTATTGCTGTCTTGGTTGACGGTTTTAATCAATGCCGATAAAGGAGCAGAAGTTAGAGTTAGCACAGGGGCCAGGGCGATCGCCGTGGTGTCGGTGCTCAAGGTTTGGGAGTTGACGGTAATGCCTTGTTCCGCCAACTTTTGTTGCAAACTAGCAAGGAAATAACCTGGCGGGTCTGCCACGGCCAAGGTAATTTCACGGGGTTCCCCTGTGGGGGGCAGAGCGCCGGTGAGGACCAATTGCCGTTGACCAAAAATTTGTCGAACCTGGGGAGACTGGGCTGGATCAACTTCCGTTTGGGTTTGGTTAATAATCTGCCATTGTTCCCCCGCAATGGAATCGGACCAAGTGGGGGCCAAGGGTTCCCCTAAGTCCTGGGGCGTGAGGGTGAGGCTAACTTGGTTACCGGCCAAAATTGCGCCATTGACAGGGGGAGCATAACCGTAGTGCAAATCATCCCACTCCCAACTGGGGCGTTGGTAATCCTGGGGGGCGATGGCGTCTACTAACACCAATTCTTCAATTACCGTTACCCCCCTATCTTTTAAATTTTTGGCGATCGCCGTCAGGTCTTCCAGGGTCAAGCTGGGGTCCCCACTGGTGATAATCTGAACTTTTTTACCGCCATCCAGTTGGTAAACCTGAGTGGCAAAGCGAAAATTTGGCCCCAGTTCCTGCAGAGCCATGGCGGTGGTAATTAATTTTTGGTTAGAGGCCGGAATAAAAAGACGATCAGCTTGATATTGGTAAACAGGCTGAGACTCCGTTAAAGGTTGGATGGCAATGCCCCATTGGGCCCGGCCTAAATCCGGTTGTTGTAAATGGGTTGCCAGTTTTTGTCCCAGTTCCGCCGGACAAAGGCGATCGGTCTGGGCCCCTACCCCCGTGGTCAGAAAAAGGAAAAATACCCCCGTCAGTGAGAGCGGCAATAAGCTCAGGTGTTTTTTCCATTGAGACGGCAAAATCAGCACCATGCCTGGGTATTCCCCTAGTCCGTAATTGCCTTGAGCAGCACATCACTCAAACTCATGCCTTGCATATCTTCCATGGTGACGGTATCTACAATGTCAAACTTAGCTCCTGCGGCCTGTAATTGATCGTCTAAAGCCTGGAAAAAGGCTGTGGCTTTTTTGTCGTTGCCCACCTGAATGAGGGAAATGCCCAATTCCTCGTCCCGGTCAATTTTTTGGCTCGCTTCCAAAATTAAACGGATCACCGCTTTACGATCGGTGGGTTCACCGTCGGTGATGATCAAAAAAGTTTCTCCGTTGGGCTTAGTTTGCCCCGCCTGGCGTCGCTGAAAGAAATTATCCAAACCATCCTTGAGGGCACTGGCAAGATCTGTGCGTCCCATGGGTTCGTTGTTAGCATAAATATAAGCAACTTTCTGGGCCGTAACATTGTCATAACGACGGAAGCGGCCGGAGAATAGGTAAACCGTGATGCCGTCGGGGTCAATTTCTTCGCATTTTTGAGCCAAGGCAATGGTCGAAGCTTGGGCTATTTCCCAACGAGTGGGGCCATTGGGATCATCAGCGGTGGCCATGCTACTGCTTTTATCGATCATTAGGGTATAGTCTCGGTTTTCGATGACAGCTTCAGCGCTCATAATCTTCTTGGGTCAATTTTGCAAACAATGGCAGTTTTTTCTCTTTTAGCCTATTACAACTTTTTGGAAATGTTCTTAAGATTGCATATTTCCTTAAAATTAATCAGAAATTTGTTAGAGGGGTAATGCCGTGCCGACCGTTCACTGCTCCAACCGCGATTGTCAAGCCCCCAATGACCTAGGCGATCGCCTGTGCAAAACCTGCCAGACCCCTCTGCTGAAACGCTATCTGTGGTCGGTGGGGGATTGGATCAAGGCTTATCAACCGGGGGAATTGTTACTGGACCGTTATCTGTTAGTGCGGCCCCAAGTGTTGTTGGACACTACTCCAGCCCTGGGAGTGGACGGGCCAGAGGAAATCCCGGATCATATTTTGCCCTACCAAAAGCTTTTGCCCTTTCGTCTCAATGTGCCGGAAGTGTATGACTATTTTCCCAGTTGGGACGAAGAAAAGGATTTATCGGTCTGGCTGTTGGACTATGGCCCGGTGCCCCTAGATGAGACGGGGGAACCTCTCCATGACCGTTTATTGCCTTCCCTGGGGGAAATGTGGGAGCAAGCTTCACCCCTACAACAGTTAACTTGGCTCTGGCAAATGATTCGTCTTTGGCAACCGTTACAAAGGCAGGGGGTGGTGTCTAGCCTATTGGAATTTGACTGGTTGAGGGTGCAGGGCCCCCAAATTTTTCTCCAGCAGTTGCAGCTAGATGAGCACCAATTTTATGAAACCAAATATTTAGCCGGGGTGTGGGAGTCGTTATTGACTAATGCCCATCCGGCGATCGCCGATTTTTGTCAGACCCTGTGGCAAAGGCTAAAGCAGGGCAAAATCCCCCATGCGGACTACCTGTTGCGGGTGTTGGACACGGGCATTCAATCCTTGGCAGAGCAGTATGATTTTAGCTATACAGTGTTTGCCCAAACCGATGGGGGCCCCAGTCGAGACCATAATGAAGACGCCTGTTTTCCCGTCAGCGAAACCCCCATAGAAGGGCAACAGTTGGCCAACACCATGACCCTCATTTGTGACGGGGTGGGGGGCCAGGA
>NZ_JADEWJ010000170.1:0-8367 GCF_015207725.1 Synechocystis sp. LEGE 06083 | reverse complement strand
CTAAAGCTCCCCGGATTACCTCGTCTTCCACATCCACCTTAAAGTCTTCCGAGCCCCCCATGTCCTTGAGCAAATGCCAAAGATTAGTGCCATACAGTTGGCTGGATTGACTGGCCATGCGACTGGGTAAATCGGTGTAGCCAATGATGGTTACGCCTTGGTAATCGTAAACCTCACCGGGTTTAGTAACTTCACAATTTCCTCCTTGCTCCGCCGCTAGATCTACCACGACGGAACCGGCCCGCATGGATTTCACCATTGCTTCGGTAATTAACTTGGGAGCAGGACGGCCGGGAATGAGCGCTGTGGTTATGATAATGTCCACCTCCTGGGCCTGGGCTGCAAACAACGCCATTTCCGCCGCAATGAATTCTTCACTCATGGTCTTGGCGTAACCCCCCTGCCCCGTGCCATCTTCCTTAAAGTCCAGCAGAAGAAACTCGCCGCCTAAACTTTCCACCTGTTCTTTGACCACTGGGCGGGTATCAAAGGCCCGTACGATCGCCCCTAAACTTTTGGCCGCCCCGATCGCCGCTAGACCGGCCACCCCGGCCCCAATGACTAGAACTTTGGCCGGGGGAACTTTCCCTGCCGCGGTAATTTGCCCGGTGAAAAAGCGTCCAAACCGATTAGCCGCCTCAATGACAGCCCGATAACCGGCAATGTTGGCCATGGAACTAAGGGCATCTAGCTTCTGGGCCCGGCTAATCCGGGGCACCGCATCCATGGCTAGCACGGTGATATTTTTGGCGGCCAATTTCTCCAGCAGTTCTGGACTCTGGGCGGGCCAAATGAAACTAATTAGGGTCTTACCCTCCGGCAACTCATCCACTTCCTCCGGAGCAGGGGGACGCACCTTGAGAATAATATCCGCTTGGTTAAATAACGTTTGGCGATCGCCAACGATTTGACAACCGAGGGCTTCGTAGAGTGCATCAGCAAAATCAGCCCGACTGCCGGCCCCCGTTTCTAGCAGGAGGTCAAAGCCCAACTTTTGTAGCTTTTTCGCGGTGTCAGGGGTCATGGCCACCCGACATTCCTGGTCAAAGCACTCCCTGGGCACCCCAATCTTTTTCGGGGCTGGGGCAGAAGTAAGGGGAGCAACAGCAGTGGCTGGGGCGGCAATGGTCATGGAAAAAAAATTGGAATAAACACTGGGTTCCTAACTTGCATACTAAAGCGATCATCAAAGTTTTGGGCCAATTTCTTAGAATTGAACAGTTAAGATTGTTTGACAACCAAGTTTTAGCCATGACTAGGCGTAAGGCAAAAAAGCAAAAATTGGAAGCCGCCAGACTCCGCCGAGTTAAGCAAAGAGGCCCCATAAATCCCTGTGATCTCAACGTTATTCCACCAGCGGAAGCCATCATGGCCAATCCCCAGGCATTGAGCCATAACAACACCTATGGACCCATGCCCAGATTCTATGTGGACCAATTGGTGCAATGTCGTCAGTGCGGCAAAGAAGAGGTCTGGAGGGCCGAGGCCCAGCAATGGTGGTACGAAGTGGCCAAGGGCAATATCAATTCCAAGGCCGTACTCTGTCGAGCCTGTCGGGCTGTGGAACAACAAAGGAAAGCAGAGGCCAGAAAGGTACACCAAAATGGCTTAGCCCTGAAGGAAAAACTTGATTAGCCTGATTTTAGGATTGGGCGCAATGGTCATGGGGTATATTGATTGTCGCTTCAGATTCCCTATTACTATCCAACGGCGATCGGGCACAAGGAGAGTGAAACCTGCACCCTGCAACCGTAAGATAGGTAAGGATTGCTCAGGAGGGAACCCATGGATTGGCACGTTGCAAAAAATTACGAGGATATTCTCTATTACAAAGCCGGTGGCATCGCCAAAATTGTCATCAACCGTCCCCATAAACGCAACGCCTTCCGTCCCCAAACCGTTTTTGAACTCTATGATGCGTTTTGTAACGCCCGGGAAGATAGCCGCATTGGTGTAGTGCTACTAACCGGATCTGGGCCCCACAGTGATGGCAAGTATGCGTTTTGTTCCGGTGGTGACCAATCTGTCCGGGGGGAAGGGGGTTATATCGACGATCAAGGCACTCCCCGCCTCAACGTGCTTGATTTGCAACGGTTAATTCGCTCCATGCCCAAGGTTGTCATCGCCCTAGTAGCTGGCTATGCTATTGGCGGTGGCCACGTTTTGCATCTGGTGTGTGACCTAACCATTGCCGCCGATAACGCTGTTTTTGGCCAAACTGGGCCGAAAGTCGGTAGTTTTGACGGAGGCTTTGGTTCCAGTTACTTAGCTCGTATTGTCGGGCAAAAAAAAGCTAGGGAAATTTGGTATCTCTGTCGGCAATACTCAGCCCAGGAAGCCGAACGCATGGGCATGGTCAACACCGTTGTCCCCGTCGATCGCCTGGAGGAAGAAGGTATCCAATGGGCCAAGGAAATTCTGAGCAAAAGTCCTTTGGCCATCCGTTGTCTCAAAGCCGCTTTCAACGCTGACTGTGACGGCCAAGCTGGGCTACAAGAACTAGCTGGCAATGCCACCCTACTTTATTACATGACCGCCGAGGGTAGTGAAGGCAAACAAGCCTTTTTGGAAAAACGCTCCCCTGATTTTAGCCAATATCCCTGGTTGCCCTAACTCCCACAATGAACGTTCCGCGCCATCGGTCCCAAGCTATCTAGTAAGTCCTAACCAACCCCGCCATACCCAAAAACGTCTTGCCTAGGCCGCTTCGGCCGTGATCATAGTTTCTGAGGGCTCTTCCACCGCATCGTCCTTGGTGGTGAGGGCATAGGCATGCTCCAAATGAACCACATCTTCAAGGTTTTCCCAAGAACCAGCAAAGGGCCTTGCCGCCAGAGCACAAGCTTTCCATTGGGCCTGTACTGGCACGTTGAGTTGGTTACAAATGCCGCCCCGCCTACCTTCAGCTTGGTAGTAACGGCAATAGCGGCAGGAAGAAGTGACAAAATTGGCAGTTTTCATGGGGGTGCGTGGGGAAATTAGGCAGTTATTAAAGTGTTTGAAAAATATCAGCTCGAACTTTCTAGATGTTTATATTTTGCCCTATTCAACCAAGGGGGCAGATCTCGATTAAACTGTTACCCTGTCTGCGTTTACCTGCCCAATGGGAGCAAATTCTCTTCAGGTTGTCTTAATATTCGTTTTACAAATCGATACGTTTGGCGCAGTGCCCAGCCTTAGAGGGTAACAAAATCTTTAAATAATCAAATGGGATGGAACAAAAAAAGACGGGGATCAAGAAAAAACAAGACTAAAATGACTGGTTGCCCAATCAATAATCTTTTTTTAATCAAACTTACTGAGATTGAGCTATCTCAATCCGAGGCTAAAATTGCTTTTCTAACCAGTAAATTACCTTTTCCCCCAGGCACACTCCTTCGAGGCGGTCGATCTCCCGGATTCCCGTAGGACTCGTAACATTAACTTCCGTTAGGTATCCTCCGATAACATCAATGCCGACAAAATATAGACCGTCGGCCTGCAATTTGGGTTTTAGTAAAGCGCAAATTTCTGCTTCCCTGGGGGTAATGGTGGTGGGGGCCACTCGACCACCGACTGCCATATTGCCCCGGAATTCCGCCCCACTGGGAATGCGATTGACGGCCCCAATGGGATCACCATCCAGCAAGATAATCCGTTTATCACCGTCCTTGGCAGCGGGTAAAAAACGTTGCACCATTACCGGTTCCCTACCCTGTTGAGTACTAATTTCCACCAGGGAGTTAAAGTTACGATCGCCAGGATCTAGGAATAAAATTCCCTCCCCAGCCTTACCGCCCAAGGGTTTTAACACCGCCGCACCCTGCTCTTCCAAAAATTGACGGATCAGACCCTTGTCCAAACTAACTACTGTGGGGGGCATCACCGCCGCAAATTGCAGGGTGTACATTTTTTCGTTAGCTTCCCGTAGCCCCTGGGGAGAATTGATCACCATGGTCTCAGTAGGGGCCAATAATTCCAAAATAAAAGTGGCATAAAGGTACTGGACTGTTACCGGCGGATCCTTACGCATAAACACCGCTTGGCATGCGGTCAGGTCCATCCACTGGGAATCAGACACTTCGTACCAAGGTTGGAAGACTTGCCAGTGGCCATCCACCAAACTCACCGGCTGAAGACGGACCGCCGCCAACTTAGCCCAGGCCTGGCCATTGATAACTGCCAAATCTCCCACTGATGTGACGAAGACTTCATGACCCAATTTTTGGGCCGCCTCCATCATGGCCACGGTGGAATCATGGCCCGGATCGAGTTTTTCTAGGGGATCGACAATAAAAGCCAGTTTCACAGTGGAAATATCCTTGGGATGGGGGCAGAAGCCGTAATGATTAAAGTCAAATAGTACAAATAACGATTAGCTCGCCCAACTATTGGAGCAGGGGGTCTAATTTGCCGGCACTTTCCAGGGCATAGATATCATCACAGCCGCCAATGTGTTGGTCGTCAATAAAAATTTGGGGCAAGCTCCTTCTACCGTTGGCCCTCTCTGCCATGGCCTCTCTCGCTTCGTTATCGCCGTCAATGCAATATTCTTGAAACTCTACCCCTTTGCGTTTCAATAGCGCCAGGGCTCTCATGCAAAAGGGGCAGGTGCTCCATGTATAAATTTCAACTTTTGCCGAAACAGCCATGGCCATGCTTAATGTAAAGATTTGTACAGTTCTGATTATAGCTGACCCCGTTCGTGGTTAGTGGGGAGCGACAAGCAATAATTGGCTGACTCCCATGGGCTATGCTCAACCTCAAGGTAACAATGGGCCGTTGGCGATCGCCGCAACGTGGGTAAGCAGACCCATGGTCTCCATTGGCGCTGGCACCATTTCCCCGCGAAAGTCGAGAATTTGTACTAAAACCAGATAGGCCACAGCTAAAATAATCGAGATGGCACCGGTGACAATGGCCACAATTTTGCCTGAATCCATAGTGAGCTCCGCCCCAATTTTTCTGGAGAGATCATTTTCGCCTGATCCTACCACGGGTTCCCCAGAGGGTTTTGGAGCAGACTCGTTCATCCCTAACCACAGATCGCCACTTTTGGCCAGCACCATTTGATTATGATTTCTTCCTTAACCCTCCCCATTCCAGCATTTACCGAAGCAACGTCCTGGGAATGTTGGCGACAAATGCAACAGGTTTCTGTTACCATCTCGGGCCCCAGTCAGTCCAATCCCATGGCTGTGGACACCAACTATATAGACCAAGGTCAGGGGGAGCCCATGCTTTTTCTCCATGGCTTTGACAGTTCGGTGTTGGAATTTCGCCGCCTACTGCCCCTAATAAAAAAAGATTTTCGGGCGATCGCCGTTGATCTGTTGGGATTTGGCTTCACGACTAGATCTAAAACATTAGCGCCCACCCCAGCCAACATCAAAATTCACCTAGACCATTTTTGGCAAAAAATTATTCAAGAACCCATTACCTTAGTGGGGGTATCCATGGGGGGAGCAGTGGCCCTAGATTTTTGCCTCAGCTTTCCCGAACGGGTCAAAAAACTAGTGCTAATAGATAGTGCTGGTCTAGCCAAGCAACCCTTTGCCAGTCGGTTAATGTTTCCACCGGTGGATCGCTGGTTAACTAAATTTTTGGCCAATCCTAACGTGCGACAAAGCATTGGCCAGGCCGCCTATTACGACCGGAGTTTGGCCAGTGAGGATGCTCGCCGCTGTGCAGAGGCCCATTTAGCCTGTGCCGGTTGGAGTGAGGGACTGATTGCCTTCACCAAAAGCGGTGGCTATGGCTCCTTTTCCCAGCAGTTGGGGCAAATTACCTCACCGAGTCTGATTATTTGGGGTAAACAAGACAAAATTTTAGGCACTAAAGCCCCGGAACAATTCCGTCGCCTGTTGCCCCAGAGCCAACTACTCTGGCTTGATGCCTGTGGCCATGTGCCTCACTTGGAACAACCGGAAGCTACCGCCGCTGCCCTCAGACAATTTTGTCTATGACCACCAAGATCTAAAATCTCCTCCCTGGTTTTTAGAATTGAGATCAATAAAGAATAACTGCATCCAGCCGGGGGGATTTTCTTTAGGAAAGAATGGAAAAGGAGTATTATTGTTTACTTTGGTTGGCGCCCCATGCTGGTTCAAAACTTGGAACAAAATTAATTTACAAGTGAACTTATCACCCCAATTATCATCTTCAAGTAATGATTTTTACTAGTACATACTTTGCTCGTTGTCTGGGGTTGAAGAGCCTGTGCAATAAAGGTTTTCTAAACATTGACAATACATGGTCTGACTAATTATGGTTGTCGAAGTTAAAAACAATTATAAAGGTGACTATCCCCACGAATTGTTTACTTTTCTGCTAATATGTCCTATATCCGACCAAAGATTATTTTCTCTTCAGTATCTATTTTGCACTGGTTCATCATTGCCTAAGATAATGTTGAAAATTTAAAATTCTTTTGGTTGCCAAGGGTCCACATTTCACACTGCTACATAATGTCTATCAATGCTTACAAACTAGCTACGACATTGACAGAAGATGGCACGCTCCTGCTCCAGGATTTGCCGTGTCCAGCTGGTACTTCCGTAGAAGTTATTGTGTTGGTTGCTCCCCAGGGAATGGTTCTTCCCCAAGCTGAGAGGGCCCAAGGCCCTGCCCCCGGCAAAGTGGGAGAATCTGGGGCTGACTATATGGCCGCCACCGCCGACACTATGACCGAATGGAATTCTGAAGCTGATAATTCTGCATACCGACACCTATGAACACAATTTACGAACAATTTGACGTTGTCATTGTCCCAGTTCCCTTCACGGATAGGCAATCTGATATTCGTCGCCCCGCTTTAATTTTGTCCGACGCCTCTGCTTTTAATAACCGCATTGGTCACAGTGTTATGGCTATGATCACTTCGGCTAAAAATGCGCCTTGGCCCCTCGATACTCCCATTGAAGATACCCGTTCAGCGGGCTTATTCACTCCTTCGGTGGTGAGAATGAAACTGTTTACTCTGGAACATAAGTATATTCTTGACTGCGTTGGTTCCCTCTCCAAGCAAGACCGCTTGATGGTTAAAAGCGCCTTTCCCCACGTTTTTAAGCTTAATTAAGTTAATCAATTCATCGGGTTTTTATGACCCCACTGCCCCAAACCCCATCAAATCATCCAATTCTTGGTATTCCGGTGGGCGATGATGGGTGGGTTTTCCCCTGCGTATTACTAGGCGATCGCCTTGGGAGCGGGAGAAAAGCTCACTGAAGTAACGGGCTGGAAAGATGACAAAATCCGCTGGGCCATCCACAGCAAGGCAACCTTGGTCTGCCAGGTCCATTAATTGGGCCGGGGTGCGATTGACGGTGGCACACCAACGACCGTAGGGGGGATCCAATTGGCCAATGCGTACGGATTGGTTCAATACCTCCAGGCCATCATGGTCACCAAAGGGAAAAAACGGATCTCGACAATTATCACTGGCAAATACAAGGGGAATGCCCTGAGCTTGAATGTCATGAACTTTGGTAATGCCCCGCCAGGCCGGTTTCTGGGGCTGATCGCGGCCCTGGAGATACAGGTTGCACAGGGGCAAACTAATGATGGCAATATTGGCCTGTTTGACTAAATTCAAGGTTTGCTGGACTTGCTGGGGGGATTGCACATCCAAACTGCAACAGTGCCCACAGACAATTTGACCGGTGAAACCAACTTTTAAGGCGATGGCGGCTACTTGATGTAACACTCGAGAGCGGCGATCGCCATTTTCATCAACGTGGAGGTCAATGGCTAAATTCCTGGCCTGGGCAAGGGTAAATAGGCGCGTCAACTGGGCTTCCACTTGGGGGCAAGCATAGGCCACTCCCCCTAAAATCCCTCCCCACTCCGCCATCTGATCGGCCAATTTTTCTGCCTCTGGAGTGAGGTAATAGTCGGTGCTTACCATGGCTACTCCCTGCAAAGTCAGGCGATCGGCCCAGGTCTGGCGTAGTTGACGAAAAACTTCCCAAACCATTTGCCCCCTCTGCCCTGCCGATTCTAGATGAGTCCGCACCGCCACTGTGCCATGGGCGTAGCTACACTGGAGACCAAATTCCATTCTGCGGTAAATATCCTCCGGTTGTTGATGGTGGGCCGCATCCCGTTCGGTGCCGGCAATGGCCCCGGCAAAGGTTCCATCCCCATTAGGCGATCGCCCCCAGATATGCCCCTTATCCAGGTGGGTATGCATATCCACAAAACAGGGCAGGATCATCCTTTGCTTCAGATTCAACCTGGGTATGGCGTCATCTTTAATAACTTCATTAACGTTTTCCCTCTGCCCAACAGCAATAATATTTTTGATTTTGCCGTCGGCAATTTCTAGATGATAAAGTCCTAAATCTTCCCAGAGCCTAGGAAAATGAATTTCTTGGGGGTAATTTACCC
>NZ_JADEWJ010000169.1:0-8376 GCF_015207725.1 Synechocystis sp. LEGE 06083 | reverse complement strand
TCCTGGGCCACCCCAATGATTATTCCCCCGGCGATCGCCCCGTAGGGATTCCCAATGCCCCCCAGGATCACCGAAGCAAACATGGGCAAAATTAAAAACCACCCCATATTTGGTTTCAGGGTGGTCATCAGGCCATACATTGAGCCCCCCAGGGCCGTTAACACTGCGGTCATTACCCAGGTCCACATCACTACCCATTCCACGTTGATGCCGGATACCTTGGCCAGATCCACATTGTCCGCCACGGCCCGCATTGCTTTGCCCACTTTGGTCTTTTGCAAAATCAGATGCAACACCACCATGGCGGCGATCGCCAGGCCAATGACTAGCAAACGGTAATACTCAAATTTAATGCCCATAAAATCCTGGGCGGGGACAATGGGCACTCGGTAATTTTGGTTATTGCCACCCCAGATCAAGAGGATGCCGTTACGCAGAAATAGGGCTAGACCAATGGAGATAATGATTAACGTTGTTGCCGTAGCCCGCCGGGCCCGCATGGGTTTCCAGAGCAACCATTCACCAATAAACATGGCAATGATGGTACCGACGCAACCCAGGGCCATGGACAACCACAAATTAATGCCGCTGGTGTTGGCCCACCAAGTTAAATAGGCGGCCAAAGTCATAAAATCGCCATGGGCAAAGTTAGACAGACGCAAAATGCCATAGGTGAGGGTCAAACCCACTGCCCCCAGGGCAATGATGCTTCCCACCGCAATACCATTAAAAATTAACTGTGATAGATCCATGCCTTCCTAACGTGAGACCAAGGGCGATGTCGCCGTAAGCTACCCTACTTTAGGGGATTTTTGCCAATTTTTGTGATCCCGATGCGACCCTTTTCGGGGGGCAACAACACAACCTATAGGGATGCCTAAGAGCCTGTTGGGAAAGTTGGGTTTTGGCTGTTTAATCCTCCCTAGTCCCGCTTAGGAAGGGGGGAACTGTCACAAAAGTTCCCTTTTTAAGCCGGAGCTTTGGTGAGGAGATTTAGGGGGATAAATACCTAGCCTTGCATTTTTCAAACACTTTCTAAACAGTTGACCAAACAATGGGTCGCCGTTTTTGACTCTAGTCAGCGCCCATCATGGTGGATGACCGGGGGGTAAACTCAGTTTTTCGATAAAATGGGGGCCAGACAACGGCTTGCAATTTGCCAGTCTGCTCAATTTTCCCTGGTAAATTTCCCCGTATGGCTCTCATCACTGTCCAATCCCTCCGTAAAGATTTCGGCATTAAGGAAATTCTGCGGGACGCTACTTTCAACATTGAACCAGGCGATCGGGTGGGATTAATTGGGGTCAATGGCTCTGGTAAATCCACTTTGCTGAAAATGATTGCCGGGTTGGAACCCTTCGATGGCGGGGAATATTGGTGCAACAGCAGTGCCAAGGTGGTTTATTTGCCCCAACAACCAGAAATGGACGGCGATCGCACCGTGCTGGAACAGGTATTTGTGGACAGCGGGGAACAGTGGCAATTGGTCAAACAATATGAACTGCTGTCGGATAAGTTGGCCCACCAGGGCAGTGACGAACAATTACTCAATCAACTGTCGGTTTTATCGGCTCAGATGGAAACCTCCGGGGCCTGGGAGTTGGAAACCCAAGCAAAAATTATTCTGACCCAGTTGGGGGTGGATCACCTCGATGCCAAAATTGCCGACCTCTCCGGTGGTTACCGCAAGCGAGTGGCGATCGCCGCCGCATTACTGTCCCAGCCAGATGTGTTGCTGATGGACGAACCCACCAACCATTTAGATGCCTTTTCGGTGGAATGGCTGCAAAGTTATTTACAGCGCTTTCGGGGAGCGCTGTTATTAATTACCCACGACCGCTATTTTCTAGACCGGGTAACTAATCGTATTTTAGAAATTGATCAAGGAGAACTGTATAGCTACAACGGTAACTATGGTTATTATCTGACCAAAAAGGCGGAAGCAGAGGAATCGGAACAGAGCAGTCAGAAAAAACACCGGGGAGTATTACGGCGGGAATTGGAATGGTTAAAGCGGGGTCCCAAAGCCCGGAGCACTAAGCAAAAAGCCCGCATTGACCGCATTCAGGATATGCAGGAAACCAGCTTTAAAACGGGTCCAGGCAAAGTGGATATTAGTACAGCAGGGCGGCGCATTGGCAAAAAGGTGGTGGAACTGGAAAATATCAGCAAAGGCTTTGAAAATAGACAATTGATTAAGGATTTTTCCTATATATTTACCCCTGTGGACCGGGTAGGCATTGTGGGCAAAAATGGCGTGGGTAAATCCACTTTAATGAACATGATTACCGGCAGATTAGAGCCAGATCAGGGCACAGTGGACATTGGCAGTACCATCCATTTTGGTTATTTTGATCAACATTCCGATGATTTGAGTTTGAATCCCAATCAACGGGTAATTGATTACCTCAAAAGTGTGGCGGAATTGGTCAAAACCACCGACGGCGAAGTAATCACCGCAGGTCAAATGTTAGAACGGTTTTTGTTTCCCCCCAACCAGCAATTTGCTCCCATTGCCAAATTATCTGGGGGAGAAAAGCGTCGTTTATTTTTACTGCGGGTGTTGATGCGCGCCCCCAACGTTTTAATTTTGGACGAACCCACCAACGACTTGGATGTGCAAACCCTGGCGGTCTTGGAAGATTACCTCGAAGACTTTAACGGTTGCGTCATTGTGGTTTCCCATGATCGCTATTTTCTGGACCGGACAGTGGAAACAATTTTTGCCTTTGAGGAAGAAGGAGAACTACGGCAATATCCCGGCAATTATAGTTTGTATTTAGAATATAAAAAAGCAGAACAAGTTAGGGCAAACCAAGAAGAAACTGAGTCTAAAAAAGTTCAATCCGCTTCCCCTAGTTCCACCATCGTTAAGCAAGATAATGGCTCGAAAAAGCTTTCCTATAAAGAAAAACGAGAATATGAACAACTAGAACAACAAATCCCCCAGTTAGAGGCGGAAAAAGCCCAGCTAGAAGCCCAACTTTACCAGAGCCCCAATGGCGACTTTACTGAGTTGCAAAACCTGACGGAACGCTTAGCTAACCTAAGTGAAAGTATTGATCAAAAAACGGAGCGTTGGTTAAGTTTAGCTGAGAGAATTTAACTGGCTATTTACCTAATCCCTTAGTATTAATTCAGATTTAATCAAGCCATATTTCAGTAGCCAACTGATGGCCTTTTCTAGGGTAGCCATTGGCACAGACACAAATGACTGTAATTCTTCCAGAGACAAAGGCTGGGATTTATTGAGATTTTGCACAATTTGGTCAACCAATGCCATAGGTGGCAACACATAGCTAGCGAATTTAACACTTTCTAATTGGCCAATTGTCTCTATTTCTGCCAACGTTACATTTTCCCTGAGGGCAAATTGTAGATTACCCATGGCATTGGTTGGGTAGTTGGCGAATAACTTATAAGGGTCGATCATTGCTCCCCCTCGGGGTAACTGGCGATCGCCGCTGACCTGCCGACGCTTTTCGGTCAGATGGTGCCACAATTCCTGGTAACGACCATAAATATGAGACCAATCAAAAACCGTTTGGGCCTGTTCCTTCGCTGCTGCCCCCATGCGTTGCCGTAGTTCCGGTTGATGTAAGAGCTGATGAAAAGCTAGGGTGGCCACCTCAATATCGACCGCAACAGTCTGACTGACATGACCAATGTAAAAATCGTAGGAATCAATATCTAACAAATGACGTAGTGCAAAATCATCACCCCCATCAGAGGGCATAGTTGTGGGAATTCTAAAACCATCGATCCCATCCCGCACCGTATCTTTGTAACCATCCCAGTCACTAACTACAGAGGGGAGACCTGCGGCCATCGCCTCAATGGGCGTTAAACCGAAGCTTTCTTGAATATTATCCGATAGCGATGTAAAGATATCCGCCGCCGCCCAGGCATCTCGACGCTGTGACGGTTGGCGACCATCCAGCACAATTGAGCCTATATTAGGCGCAGCCAACTGACGGGCTTGATCATAACTACGAGCCACCGGCTCATTGGGGAACCAACCACATTCGATCAAGGTAACGGATTTTTTTGCTGCCGCCCGTTCTAAGGCCAGATACAAAGGTAAGGGATGGGCTTTGGCATGGAAGACTAATCGACCCACAAATAACACCACCACATCCTCGGGTGCAATTCCTAGACGGGTACGGGCAGCCTGTTTTTCCGCCGTTGTAAACTGAAAATCTTGACAATGAACCCCCAGGGGAATGACTGGAAATTGAGGCATTTCACAAAAACGTGCCCCCAAACGAACTCGTAGATACTCAGCTTGTTCTGCGATGATGGTTTCTAAACTAGCCTTTACAGCTTTAGACGTACAAATAATTGCATCCCAGCCATGAACCGGAGCAATTAACAAATCGCGGATTGACTGCATTGCCCCAGCAGATGAAATTGTATGGGTGATGCCACACAAACTATAGGATTGCTCTTGGCCACTACCCAAACGTCGCTGGGCTTCATTGAGCAGACCTGGCCCCGGCAAGTAAAGTATTGATGCATGCTCCAACTTTTCCGGCTGATGACGAGGTAGCCACTGCACAAGGCGATCGCCGTTGGTCGGATCATGTCTTGAAACATCAGCCTTAAATGCGCCAAAACTTCCTGCATCTCGACAATAGCCAAATATGGGATTACTGGGGGGAGTTCCCTGGATTACGGCCCGCAAAAACGCTTCACCCGCAGAGTGCCGTCCCATAAGCTTGGAACCGCTAGTACGATAACCCTCTGACTCATAGAAGATAGCCGGAGACAGGGGAATATTGCTTGTTGGCATCAATCTAAAAACTCAATTTGCAACCATCTTAGTCTGAGTTGTTCCCTAATCGTTTTTCGGCTTAATCCCCAATGACATCTAGCTAGGACAGTGGGCAACTCCTTTATCGGTGAAGGAGATCGAGGGGATTAGTTGAAATTGTTTTTAACCAGCATACTGATTAGACTATGGGCAATTTTATCCACTGTCTGGTACAAATCGGTATCATTTGTGTTGTTATGCTTCCTCAATGGGTCTCAATGAATGAAGTCAAGCTTAAATTAAGACCTTATTAACTATTTTTTGTCAGACTGTGTAGATTGATTGGAGGAAAACCACGGAAAGTTTCTAAGGGCAAAGGTTTCAGGAAGTGTACTTGATAAAAAGTCAATCCCATATTTCTTGAGTTATGAAAAGCCTAAAATGCTTTCACAGCAAGACCTTTAATGTCCCAATGTCGAGTCCAGCTTACGGGGGCCATGAAAGTAAGGTTAGATTACCAATACTGGGATGAGCTGATGCTAATCATTGCCGTCAACACGAAAAATAAATAAGATTAATGACAATTTTTGGCATCTTGACTTGCACCCCCCGCCGAATTGACTATAATCGCATAGTCACACTCCGTAAATTAAGAATTTTTTGGTGAAACTTTCTCTGATTCTTTAAAGTTTCTTATCCGTAATCGTTAATCGCTATTCAATCTAATCCTGGTGAGGAGTTTATGGCCAATCCCTTCGACGTCGCTTTAACCAATCTTAACAGTCTTTACAGCGGTATCCCTGATGTTCCCGTTCTTCAGACGTACAACTCTCTTAACCCCTACGACATTTCCTTAACTAATCTTAACAATCTTAGCAACTTCGTCATTGAGCCAGCCGTGCTCCCTACAGCGGCAGGTACCTACGGCCCTCAAATCAGTGAAATTGCTTTTGCGTTGGGGGGTGGGATCATAACAGGGGCACTAGCTGATCTGCTATCCACTGAGTTGGGGATCGAGATCGAGAACGAAGCTCTGATAACTAAGTTCCTTTCCTTCTGGACTCCCGGTTCCGATTACGCCTTCGGTCAGGATTATGTTGAATTTATTCAAGGTCGGGAAGGCTTTGACACCATCATCGGTTACGACCCCGGATTCAACAGTGCATTAGCTCCCGTACAAATTGACTTTGTCCTTGGTGGCCCCAGGCAGGACTTTAACTTCTTTGCCCCCTTAGATGAGCCAGCACGCTACGTTTTGGGTGATTGGCGGACCCCCTATTATGTGGATAACGATATCCAGAGTGAGGGGTTGAACGAGTTTATGTATGTTTCGCTCTTCACACTTAACCCGGATGAATTTTCGCCAGACAATGCAGAAAATCATCGTATCCAGCTCTACGGCAGTCTAGACAATTATTACTTTGTACCAACGACAGTTGTAATTGATGCAAGCGCCCTAGATCCAAGTCTTCCATCAATTCCCGTCCCAGGCACAGAAATTTACTATAAAACCGGGCAGGTTTTTGCCGATCTGATTGCCATTGTGCCTTTCCAGGATCCTAACGACCCAAATCTTATTTCCGCCTGGATTGATTTTGAAGGCTATCTGCCCCCGGAACAGGCCGACCTGAGTGGCCAGACCGCGAACCCATTGCTTTCCGGTTCTCCCCTCCTTCAATTGGGCTACGAAGGCATCGATATGGGCACAGCGACTGCCCTCGCCCCGGATGGTGATATCTACGTCGCTGGCTCCACTAGCAGTCTTTTGGGACCTTTTCCCCGTGGAGGTTCAGATAACTTCATTGCCCGCTACAACGATGACGGCAGTTTGGAATGGATTGTTCAATTTGGTAGCACTGAGTTCGACATAATCACCGACATTGTCAGCGACAGCGCTGGTAACGTTTATGCCACCGGTTGGACCCGGGGCAATGTGGAGACGGGTTTTGGCCTGGCCCCAGGTGTTCAAGACAATTGGGTAGCCAAATTTGATGCCAATGGCAGCCAACTTTGGATAGAGCAATTTACCATTGATGGCTACCTCGACCGTTCCATGGGCATTGCCCTCGATGAAGTCAATGGGAGAATTCACCTGACAGGGCACTCCAACACGGATGGCTCCGTTGCGGATACAAACGACCCCGCCATTGTCCCCAATGGTAATGTGGTCACCTGGATTGCTGGTTTTGATGCTAACACTGGAGCAGAAGACTATCGCAATGTCTTTGAAGTCGCCCAAACCTCTAACAGCCGGGGACGCATTGATGAAGGTTTTGGAATAGATGTTGACGATGCTGGCAATGTGTTCTCCACCGGTTGGGCCGGAGAAAACGCCTACGACGTCTATCTGGTTAAATCCGATACGGATGGGGCTGTACTCTGGACCAAGAGCTTCGGAACTGGGTCTAATGCCACCCAAAGTTATGCCTGGGATGTTGCTAGTGATGGCACCAATGCCTATATCCTCGGTTGGACCCAGGGCGAACTCAACACATTCCGCGATCAAATTCCTCCCACGGATGAATTTGCGGGTAATGCGACGGCTCCACTTACTCCGCAAAATGCTTACCAAGGTGGTACCTTCGATGCCTTTGTTGCCGCCTATGACACCGATGGTACTGAACTCTGGACTTGGCATGTAGGTGGAACAGGGGATGATGGAACCTTCTTCGGTAAAATTGTCGCTGCTGGGGACTTTGTTTACGCCACAGGCTATACCGATGGCTTTATTGGCACCCTAGGTGGCAGTAACGCTGGTGACTACGATGCCTGGATCGGTAAGTTTGATAAGTTAACCGGTCAGACTGCATGGATCCAGCAGATTGGTAGCACCAAGCTAGACTACGCCACTGGTATTTCCGTTGATGGCGATGACATTTTCGTAACAGGCTTTACGGAAGGTTCCTTGGGCGGCTTGAACGGTGGTGCTTCCGACGCCTGGGTTGCTAAGTTAAATCAAGATGGCGCTTTAGAAGCTTTTAATGTTTCTGCCCCTATTGCTCCTCCAGCTCCTTTTGCTCCTCCAGCTCCTTTTGCTCCTCCAGCTCCCCCGGCTCCTGATCTCAGTAGCTTGCAATCATTAGGCAGCACCCCTCAGCCGACCTACCCTGCCCTTGGGGACAGCTATGGCACTAACCCCTTTGGTACTCAGCCTACTCAACCTACCTATGACCTCAGCAGCATGTACCAAAATGCTTACTATGGCGGCTCCGGAGGTTATTCCGGGTACGGCTACTAGGATCGGCCCATGACGATGGTGGACTAAATAATCTGGAGGGATAGTAATTTTATCCCTCCTTTGCTTGTAGTTCCTGATACTTATCCCTGAAGCTAAGTAGGTGAGGGTAAATATTTATAAAATCTCCCCGTCCTACGGAATCCCTCCTTATCAAGGGGGGTTGGGGGGATAGAGTGCAAAACTTATGCTTGGTTTAATTACACCGACCTAATTAAAATTTGTTTTGGTAATGACTGACCCAGCCGCCCCGAGTATTCTTGTGCTTTATTATTCCCAGTCCGGGGATACCGAGCAATTAGTCCGAAATTTTGTAGAGCCGGTAGCATCAGCGGGAGCCAACATAACCTGGGCCAATATTCAACCCGTTGAGCCCTATCCCTATCCC
>NZ_JADEWJ010000168.1:0-8400 GCF_015207725.1 Synechocystis sp. LEGE 06083 | reverse complement strand
GGCCACCCCCAAAGCTCGATAGCCTCGTTTGGCCAAAGCTAAAATCTCTTGATTGACCACCCCGGCAAAGGCCTGATTCCTGGCATCCAAATCAAGGATGACTTGGGGGGAACCCTTGCTGGTTTTAAAAGTGCGACCATCCCCATCGGTCACTTGTGCTTCGGTGCGTTTATTCACAGGGTCAAAAGGAGTGAAATGGCCAACGGTAAAATCGTGGAGAATATCCTGATTAGCTAAGCCGTTAATGATAGTCAAATCAATGGGATCATTGTCTTCCCGACTAGAAGCCAAAGCCCCCGCTAGCAAAAGTTGTTGATTATCCACCCCCTCCGACAGATAGGGATCTCCCAAACTCAGTTGGTTGAGGGTGAGGGTGCCGGTTTTGTCGGAACAAAGCATATCCACCCCCGCCAATTCATCGATCGCCGACAGACGGGTAACCAGGGCATTCTTAGCCGCCAATAGTTGGGAACCGATGGCCATGGTAACCGCCAGCACCGTTGGGGTCGCCAGGGGAATGGAAGCCACCGTCAGCACCAAACAAAACTTCAAAACCCGAATAAAATTATCCCCTTCGTGGACCCGCACCACTAGAATGGCCGCCACCAAGAAGAGATTAACAATAATTAAATAATCGGAAAGCTTGAGGACTGCTTCCTGTAAATGATCCGTATTTTCCGCCTCCGCCACCAACTTAGCGGTTTTACCAAAAAATGTATTTACCCCCGTGGCGCTGACCACTGCCTCTGCCTGACCCCGCTTCAGAATTGATCCGGAATAAACTTCTTCCCCGGCTGAACGAGTCACCGGTAGAGATTCCCCCGTGAGGGCCGCTTGGTCGATGGAGACCGTATCACAATTTAAGAGTTCAAGATCCGCCGGTAAAACGTCACCAATTTTAATGCGGACAATGTCCCCAGGCACCAATTCCCGCGCCGGTATGGTTTGCCAGCTATTGTCTCGCTTGGCATTGGCATTGAGGGCCAACTGGGCCTTGAGAGCTGAAACCGCATCCCCTGCTGATTTCTCTTCCACAAAACCAATCATGGCGTTGCCAATTAACAAGGCAAAGATAATGAAAAAATCTACCCAGTCCCCCACCAAGGCACAGAGAACGATCGCCGCCTCAATCATCCAGGGCATGGGGCCCCAAAAGTAGGAAAACAGCAATTCTAGGTTACTAACTTTTTTTTCAGCTAATTCATTGTAACCGTATTGAGAGAGACGATTCTGGGCTTCGGCGGTACTTAATCCCTGGGAGGATGTATTCAATTTACTTAAAATCTCTTCGGGGGAAGGAGACTTAGTCTGCGCCGGGGAATTAGTCATAGCTCGTTTAAGGTCAAAGACCGAATTACTATGAATCTATTATTGACGATTATGACTAGGGAAAATTAATAGAAAAGTTAATTTTGATAACTGTTTGTGAAGATATTTAAATGGGAATTTTGAGCCTAAATGGGTATTGTTTCTCTGTTGTGATCGCCAACAATGCTAATAATTAGCAAACATTTATTTTTAGCCCTTGGCTGCCACGGAGTCGGGTAAACATCTTTGTAGAGAGGGATCTAGCCAATTGAAATAAGCGGGATAGACTGGAAATCGTGGTTCAAGATTATAACTATTCTCTTTTAGCAACTGGCTTAGTTGCTCCACTGATCGGTGATGATAATCAGGATTAACTTCATCAATGGGAACAATGCCGCCCAAATCCCTGACCCCAGCGGCTAAACAAGCTAGTAGAGCACTGAAATTTGCCACTAAATTAGGCGGAATTTGCAAAGTAATTTCTGCGGGTAGAATTTCCCTCGCTAGGGTCACCACTTCCACCAATTTTTGGCTGCCATAGGCGGGAATACCATCCGTTTGTCTTTGCCCAGGGCTGTGGGGCTGCAAAATCACTTCTTGAATATGGCCATATCGTCGCTGCACCTTGGCGATCGCCGTTAAACTTTCTGCTATTTCTTGGTCCGTTTCCCCAATGCCCAATAACAGTCCAGTGGTAAAAGGAATGGCCAATTCCCCCGCTTGCTGTAACTGTTCTAGCCTGAGTTGGGGGTCTTTACTCGGCGCTTGACGGTGAACTGTAGTTAATAGGCGGGGAGAAATCTGTTCCAGCATTAACCCCAGGGAAAAATTAACTTCCTTTAAACGAGCCATTTCTGACCGACTGAGGGGCCCTGCATTGGTATGGGGGTAAAAACCCAAATCCAAGGCCATTTTACCCAGGTTATAGATCAGCTCAAACCAAGCTTGTCTCCGGGCAGATTGGGGATGAACTTCCCCGGCTAGGATTAAAATTTCCCTTACTCCCTGCCCTGCCAAACTTTCCAGCCGCTGTTTAGCAACGCTTTCGGTTAACCATTGATCCTGTCCAGGCTCCTGCCGAAAATTGCAGTAACTACAGCGGTTAAAGCACTCGTAGGTGGGGACGATGGTATGGGCGGGACTGTAGGTGATGGTGAGCAAGTTCAACTTTCAACTCAAAAAAGCTTTCAACCGAGCCAACACCATTGGCGGAATTTCATGGCCCATGGGAAACTCTTGGTATTCCACTGCCGCTCCAATCCGTTCTAGTTCGGCCCTAGTCTGCTGAGCCATGGCCACTGGTACCACTAGGTCGGCACTGCCATGGATGAGCAAAATGGGGGCAGTGAGGGAGGGTTGAGTTTCAGGTTGGAAATGGAGATAACCACTCAGGGAGAAAATCTTTGCCAGGGGTAAGGTCAAACCCACATCCAGGGCCATGGCTCCTCCTTGGGAAAAGCCCCCCAACACAGTCCGGGCCAGGGAAATCCCCGTTTCCGCCTCTAATCCCAATAAATAGGCCCTTAAACTCTGCTTTGCCTGGGCTAGTCCTGCAAAACTTTGATTTTCCAGGTCATACCAAGCCCGGCCGCCGGGAATTTGGGGATGGGCAAAGGGGGCATTGACAAAGCGCCACTGATAATTCGGCAAGTCCAACATGGGCGCTAAATCTGCCAAATCCCTGGCATCGGCCCCCCAACCATGGAGCATAACCAACAAACGGTCAGACTCCGACGGCGAACTTTCTCGGTCAGGATAGGCGATCGCCGAGAGATCCGCTGCGGGATGGGCTGAAAAATCTAAAGCCATGGCAGGACAGTCCTAGCGATTTAACTGGGTCAAACTAGCGGACTGGTAATAATGGGACAAAATTTGTTGGTAGGGGGTGCCTTTTTGGGCTAAGCCGTAGGCTCCCCACTGACTCAAACCGATGCCATGGCCAGAACCACGGCCGATGATAGTGAAATTATCGCCATTTTTTGACACGGTGAACAGAGTGCTCCGGAGTTTCAAAGCCTGACGAATGGCATTGCCCGTTAACGTTTTGCGCCCCCCGGTACCATTGACTTGGATGGAAGCGATGCGACCCCTGGGGGTAACTTTTAGGGGAGTCAGGCCGGTGATAGTGCCGATGCCGCCAATGTGACGACTCAAATCACGGTTACTAAAAGTCTGGTTCCAACTAAACACCGGTGAACCTTGGTCGTAGTCCACTACCCCCCGTAGATAGGGCAGGGGCGACATCCACACATCCTCAACGTTTTCCGTATGGCCCCCGGAAGCGGCATGGAAGGCGGCCAAAATTACTTTGCCGTTGTAGGTCATCACCTGGCCCTGGGTGGCCTCTACGGCCTCCACGGTGCTGACATATTCATTATTGACCCCCTTATACACCTGGGTGGCGGTGGTGGTGTCCAGGTCATAGTAACGGTTACTATCTTTGCTGGTTTGGTAAATGGCGTAGGTACGGGCGGCCACAGCTTGGGCCTTTAAGGCTTCCAGAGGCCAGGAAGGAATGGCTTCGGAACCCACCACGCTGTATAAATACTCCTCAATATCCACCAGATTAACGGCACTTACCCCATTGCCTTGACGGATTAAACGCACCTTACCCCGATACCAACGATCGCCGATCCAAATGCGGCCGTCACCGCTGGGTTCAATGGTGATTTGGGAAGCTTGCATGCCAGCTAGGTTAATGTTGCGACCAGAGGCAGTGGCATTGGCGGGGACGAGGGAATCCAAGCGGCCAATGGTGGCCCCCCCACCATTTTTCACCAGGGCCGGGGTGGAACTGCCCACTCTGACATTACTCACCCCTTTATTAATGGCAACCCGTAATTCCATCGCCTGGGCGGATAAAGTCCAAGCCAGGGAAATAATTAAACCGAAAAAACTAGATTTACCAATTAGTTGTAACCAGGGGAGGAGAGCCCGTAAGTTTGTCGGCAGGGAACCCCCTGTTTTTGTCGTCAATTCCATGACAAATTTTCCTCACAGCACAATCTACCGGTCAATCCTAACCAAGGTAGCCGTTGCCGGGGATTTTGCCAAGCCAGTTACAGTGCCGACCAAAGGGGGAAAGATCGTTAAAATAACGGTGGTTATCCACTGGGCAAGTTTTTTGTAGAGGAAATAGACTTCGATGGAATGGCGTGAAATTTCCGGCAGTTGGGTTCTAGTGCCACCCCAACCGATCGCCGTGGTGCATTTTCTCGGGGGAGCTTTTGTGGGTACTGCCCCCAATGTGGCCTATCGTTGGCTATTAACGGAACTGGGCAAAGCTGGTTATGTGGTGGTGGCCACCCCTTTTCTCAACACCTTCGACCACCAGGCGATCGCCCGCAGTGTGCTGAATCGTTTTGAAATCATTTTGGAAAGACTGCGAAAACAGGGGGAAATCACCAATGGTTTATTGCCGGTGTACGGCTTAGGTCATAGCCTGGGTTGTAAGCTCCATCTGCTCATTGGCAGTTTGTATGAAGTAGAACGGGCGGGCAATATCCTCGTTGCATTTAATAATTATCCGGTTAAACAGGCCATTCCCTTTGGGGAACAATTAGCCCAACTGCAATTGGATAAATTCCTCACCGGAGTGCAAAAACAACTGAGACAGTTCAATCTCCAGGTGGATTTAAACTTTGAATTTACCCCATCGCCGGAGGAAACTAACCTTTTAATTGCGGAAAGCTACCGGGTGCGACGGAATTTATTGATCAAATTCTCTAACGATGACATTGACCAAACCCTGGGGCTCCGGCCGATTTTAAATCAACAAACCGCCGACCTAGTGGCCTATTGTCCCCTGCCTGGCAATCATTTGACCCCTTTAGGGCAAGACATTCAATGGGAAACGGGTCAAGAATTTTCCCCCCTGGATGCGGTGGGGCAATGGTTAAAAAATTCCCTTTCCCAGGATTTAAGGCGACTGCAAAAGGAAATTCTCCGTTGGCTAGAACCGGCTCGTTTTTATAGTCATTTTGACAATTCTAGTAACTGATAGATGATGCTCGAAAGTTTCTAGTCTCCTTCAGTTAGCACTTAGACTGCAATATCCAATAATTCTTTTCGGTCGGGCTATGTCCTAGGGGTGCCAAAGTGAAACGTCAGCATAGCCCAGTCCCCAAGCTCAATGGCCAGTCCCATTGATGTCTTCAGAAACCGGAAGTGCATGGGTGAAAAAACGGTATTCTTCCACCGGATGACCTTGCACAATATGCTCTTGGAGAATTTTTTCCATCACGGTGGGGGTAACATTGCGATACCAAACCCCATCGGGATATACCAGCAAAATCGGCCCCTGTTGGCAAACCCTTAGGCAGTTCGCCTTGGTGCGGAAAATATGCCCTGTTTGACTGGCCTGGGCGCAATCCAACCCCAATTCCGGTAGGCGTTTTTTCAAATAGTCCCAGGTGGCGAGGCTATCTTCTTTGCTACAGCATTTCGGTTTGGTCTGGTCACAGCAAAGAAACAGGTGCCGTTGAATGCGATCGATGCCGAGGCGTTGACAACTATCAACGATGGTTTCTGGGGAGGTTATGGAAGCGGACTTGTCCATGGAAATGGGGGCCAAAACTGAATAATCACCGTATAGTTGGAGGGAATGAAGCTCAACGGCCTTACCCCCCAAATTATTATGTTTAAAGATTGGAACTTTGATGACTGGATGAACCATTTAATGATGCTATTGACCCTATTGGGTTTAGCGGTCATTTGGTTTGTACTCTGAGATTTTTTTGTCGAGTGGCCCCACACCTCCCAAAGATCCATCAGAGCGACTAGGGGAGGTAACAGGTTTAATCGACCATGTTTGGGGAATTTACTGGGTAATCCAAGGCCACCTATGAACTTTGCCCTATTCGCCCAACAGTTCCAAGAATTGCGCTTCCGACAATTGGGCAATGCCAAGCTTCTGAGCTTTTTTCAGTTTCGCGCCGGGGGCCTTGCCTACCACCACATAATCGGTTTTACCGCTGGGAGTGCCAGTGCATTCAGCCCCCACATTTTGGAGTCTAGTTTTAGCTTCCTCGCGGTTCATGGCGTTGAGGGTACCGAGGATGACAACTTTTTTCTCGGCCAGGGGATGGACTCCGCTCTGGTCAACTTCCGCTGGGGTCGGCTCTGATTTCGATTCTTCCTGGGGCGCCTCTGCCGGAGTTTTTTCCACTTTAACCGGGGCTTTTTCTACAGACTCTGACTCTGAATTAGACTTTGTTTTTGATTCAGATGGCTGGGACACGGTTGCTTTAGCAACTTTTGCGGGCTGGGGTTCGGATTTTGCCTCAGTTTTAGCGGGGGTAGGGTCAACTTTTTCAGCTTTGGCCGGTTTGGCTGATTCTTGCTCAACTGCAACGGTCACTGAGACGGGGGGCTCGGCCGGTTTTACCGGAGCGGGGTTAGTTGCGGCGACTTTGGCTTGAGCCGGTACTTCTGGAGCCGGGGACTGGGTTTTGGCTATGGCCTCTTTCAAGGTGGCCAATTGCTCTTGCAGTTGGGTCACTTCCCCCTGGGCAGATTGCAGGGCGTTAGCCTGTTCTTTTTTATCCGCTTTAAGGCGATCGCCTTCGGCCTGGGTGGTTTCCAGTTTGACTTTTAATTCGGCATTGGCCAGGGCGAGTTCTTTTTGCGCTTCTTCCAGTTGATGTAGTTTAGCGGTGAGTTGACTCCGTTCCCCTTGCCATTGTTCTTCTTGTTGACTGAGGCGATCGAGGTCGGCTTGTAAATTTTCCACCTGGCTTTGGAAATGTTGGCTTTGTTGCCTTGCAGTCTGCAATTCCTGTTGAGCCTGATCCCGTGCCGTGGTCAGTTGCCGCACCTGCTGCTCCCACTGGGAAACTTGACTGTTCCAGTGAGCTTGCTCTTCTTGATGCTTTTGTTGCCAGAGCTTTTCTTGGGAGGCTAGGCGTTGGTCGATCGCCTTGGCCTGATTTTGTTCTACATGGGTGAGTTGATCGCTCAACTGTTGATTTCTGGTCACTAGGGACTGCAACTGCACCAATTTAGGACGGGTTTCCGCCACTTCATTGACCGCTTGCTTGAGGCGATCGGACAGATTGGTATTTTCCTGGAGCAATTCTTGATTGAGCTTTTGCAGGCCCACCAATTTTTCGCTCTGGATATCATCGTATTGGGCAAGCTGATGTTGGAGAGCGGCCACCATTTTCTCCTGGGCTTGGTAGTTTTCTGTCAACTGATCCCTTTCAGCCAAGGCGTTTTGTAGGCTGTTCTGGATGGAATGTAAATCCTTCTCCAGGCGACGCAGTTTCCCCTTGGTATGGATGATAGCCTCCGGAGATTCCTCACCATCGTCATGGTTAGAGCTGACTTCCGCGGCGATCGCCGGAGTTGGGGAGCTGGCGGTTATGGTTGACGGTTGATCGGCAGGTTGGGACTGGGCCAATTTTTTTTCCAGGGCACGACGACTATTCCAGACATATATGCCACTGCCTAGGGCCAAAACCAATCCGCTTAAGGGGTAGCTCAATTCCAATGGGGTCATCCACCGTCTCCTCGATCAAGAACATCAATGCCAATCGTCACTGGACTGGACTCTAGATCCTCTTATAGCAAGTTTGGGAACCTTTTATGGAGGGATGGGGAGAAATAGTCGCAAAACTTAATCGAGGTGCCGTCAAAAGGGGGCCCTGGCCTGAACTTACCCAACTTCGTCCCTATGCTAGGGATTTGAGCCAGAGCAGGTTATTATTTCCCTTCCTACTGCCAGATCAATCAGTCCGTTAGTTTGTTCAATGTGTTTAATTAGTTCCCTATAGGCGGGGGCAAATTGCAACTGGGATGAGTTGCCTAAAATAATTAGTTTGCTTTTAGCACGGGAAATACTGACTAATAATTTACGGTCTGTATTTTGGCGATCGTGGTCAGCAATGCTTTGGATATTTTTTACTTGCTTAGACCAGGAAATGGTAGTAGAAAAAATAATTAATTCCCGTTCATCCCCCTGAAATCGCTCCACCGTATCAACAATAATCGGTAAATCAGCATTACCGAAAATTCTTTCCAACTGTTGATTGATTTCTGCCACTTGAGCCCGAAAAGGAGCAATTACACCAATTTCCTCCGCAGGAAAAAGAT
>NZ_JADEWJ010000167.1:0-8462 GCF_015207725.1 Synechocystis sp. LEGE 06083 | reverse complement strand
TTTTTAACCAGTCCGCCAACACAAACACTTTGCCCATAACAAACAGATCCAAGGCTTCAGGATTGAACTGGATGCCATCCACCCGATGGAATTCGTGGGGCACCAGCATGGCCGCATAGCGGGTAAATTCCCCTGCTTGCCAATCTAAACAAAGGGGAAACCAGGGATAAAGACTATCTAGGCGAATAAACCAGAGGCGAACTTCGGGAATCTCCGATAATTCCCTGGGATCGCCTTCTTGCCTAGGAAATTGAATGTCAAACTGTACCCGTTTTTCGATGGTGGCCAGGGCAGATTCATCAATCCGATTCAGGCTCAGATCAATGGTCTGCTCCAGCCACGATTGCACTGGGGCCAGATCCAAATGACTCAATTGCTCTGGGGTAACGGTAATGGTGACCATGGTTTAAACCGCCCGTTTGTAGGCTTCATCCAACACTTCCGACAGGGTGGGGTGGGCATGGACATGGAAGGCCAATTCCCGCACTGATTTGCGGTCGGCGATCGCCTGGGCGGCCTCTTGGATTAGGTCCGATGCATGGATGCCAATGATGTGGGCCCCCAATAATTCCCCGGTGTCCTGGCGGTAGACCACTTTGGCAATGCCATCGGTTTCCTTTTCCGCCAAGGCCTTGGAATTACCTTTAAAATAGGTTTTGGCCGTACTAACCACAAACCCTTCCTTTTCCCCTAGTTCCTTGGCTTGGGCTTCTGTTAGGCCCACGTAGCTAATTTCAGGATGGGTGAAGGCCGCCGCCGGAATGGCCCGGTAGTCCACCTCAGTTTTGCGGCCGCAGATATTTTCCACGGCCACCACGCCCTGGGCAGAAGCGGCATGGGCCAACATCATTTTGCCCGTGGCATCCCCCACCGCCCAGAGATGGGGCACCGGCTTGCCATCTTTGGTCACTTGCATCTGATCGTTAACTTCAATGAAGCCCCGGCGATCAGTTTCTACTCCCACCGTTTCCAGCCCTAAATTTTTGGTGGCAGGAATGCGCCCCGTGGCCACTAGGCAGGCGTCCACTTCAAGGATTTCAACTACTTCTTTAGTCTTGGCATCGGTGAGTTCAATTTCCACCGGGGAGCCTGCTTTTATTTTGGTAGCAAAAACGCCGGTATAGGTTTCAATATCCCGGGATTTAATCAGCACCCGTTCGGCAATTTTGGCAATTTCCGGATCAAACCCCGGCATCAAGTCCGGCAGAGCTTCAATCATGGTCACTTCACAACCCAGAGCCGTGTACACGTCGGAAAATTCCAAACCAATGTAACCACTGCCGATGATGGCAATCCACTGGGGCAACGTTTCCAACTTCACCGCTTCGTCACTGGTAAAGACTGTTTTATGGTCAATTTCAATGCCGGGGGGGACAAAGGGTACGGAGCCTGGGCACAGCATGATCTCTTTGGCTTTGAGAATGCGGGTTTCATTGTCCCCCACCACCGTTACTTCCTGGGGGCCAGAAACCTTTCCCCAACCCCGGATGGTATCTACTTTGAGACGGGTAAGGCTATTGGTCAGGTCAGCTTGAATTTTACTGACAAGGTCGTTGGCATGGGCGGCGATCGCCTCTCTGGTGAAGGTAATGCCATTGACTTGGATGCCTAACTGTTGAAGATGGTCTTGGTCGGACATTTCCCGGACTCGACCGGAGGCAGCCAGGAGAGCCTTGGAAGGAATGCAACCCCGGTTAACACAGGTGCCCCCCATATCCTTGGCTTCGATGATGGCGGTTTTCAGACCACATTTAACGGCGTGGAGAGCGGCTCCGTGGCCCCCAACACCAGCGCCAATAATCACCAAATCGTAATCAAAATCCTGACTCATCGTTGCTTGCACCTCAATCTGTCAAGACTTTAGTTTAGGGGCTAAGGGCAACCTCTGGAAAGTTGACCCCCGCCTAGGCGATCGGCCATCATCTTCGATTAGTTCGACCCCAGTCCATCAGAAATACCAGCCTGCCGCAATAACGCCCTTAACCGTTCATTTTCCTGCTCCGCCAGCTTAGCCCGCTCCGAAAATTCTATTGTTGTCAAAAAAAGATTTCCTTGGGGATCGTAAATTTCCAACTGTTCTTGGGTGAGGACAAAACGTGTTCCTAAACAGGGGCTGACCCAATCATTAATAGTTTCAATCACGACCAAATTTTCTCCCTGTCGCACATATCCCGTAAAGTCAACCCGTTCGGGATCATAAATGTAGTATTCTTCTACTCCATGTCGGTCATAAAAAACCAATTTTTTTGCCATTTCCTTCAATCTATTACCCGGCGATAAAATTTCAAACACTACCTGGGGGGCAATATTCCCTTCTTGCCACTGTTGGTAGGAACCCCGCTCCCCCTTGGGGCGACCAAAAACTACCATCACATCAGGGGCAACCCGTATTTCTGGGTGTCTTTCCACCGGATACCATAATAAATCTCCCGCTACAAACACATCTGGATAATCTCGAAAAACACATTCTAAATTTTCTTTAATCAGTACAATCCAACGGAACTGTAGGGTATTATCTGCCATTGGTTGTCCATCACTATCGGGATAAATAATGATTTGGTCTAGGGCGGCGGTCATGGTCTGGGGCTCCAAACGCTCAGATGTGGCCCGATTCTAACACCCCATCAAAGTTTGCCATTTTCATCGATTTTTCCTTCTCGCTACTGGCCAAACCGCTATTTTGACCTTACCTGCAGCATTGCTCCCCAGGCTTGGCTACGCCAGCAGTTATCCATGATAACCCGATCGCCAATGGGGCAAGTTGAGGACTTAAAGCAGGCTCGGCTTTCAACAGGAGAAGACTCCCGACCATTCCGTCAGAATGGCAACATATTGAACCACCAGGAGCTTTGTACAATGGGCCCTGGATCCGTAATTGGAAAAAACCGAAAATTATGCTAAGCCGTGTTGCTGACTCCGTTTACTGGCTAAACCGCTACATCGAACGGGCGGAAAATATTGCCCGCTTTGTGGACGTGAACCTTTACCTAATGTTGGATTTGCCCTACGGCGCCCAACAGCAATGGGAGCCTTTGGTCATGACCACTGGGGATTTGGGCTTTTTTAAACAGCATTACGGCGAAGTTACCAAGGCCAATGTGATCAAATTCCTCACCTTCGACCAGCATTATTCCAACTCCATCCTTTCCTGTCTGAACATGGCCAGGGAAAATGCCCGCTCCATTCGGGAAATTATTTCTTCGGAAATGTGGGAGGAAATTAATCGCTTTTACCTCATGGTCAAAGAAGCGGGCGATCGCCCTCCGGCTAACATTGCCGACTTTTTTGCCCGGGTGAAACTATCTAGCCATCGCTTTGCCGGCATTATGGACGCCACCATGACCCATAACGAAGCTTGGCACTTTGGCCAGATGGGCCGCCTGCAGGAAAGGGCTGATAAAACCGCCCGCATTTTGGATGTGAAGTATTATTACCTGCTGCCTTCGGTGGAATGGGTGGGTACTCCCCTGGACCAGGTGGAATGGATTGCCCTACTCAAATCCGCCAGTGCCTACGAAATGTATCGCAAGAGTCAGCGGCGTATCACCCCCGCCAACGTGGCCAGTTTTTTGATTTTGCACCAAAAATTTCCCCGTTCTATCCACTTTTGCTTACTCCAGGTACAGCGGTCACTGCATGAAGTTACTGGTACTCCCCAAGGTTCCTGGCGCAATGATGCAGAAAGGGCCCTGGGTCGGCTTTGTGGAGAAATGGGCTACATCACCATCGAAGACGTTATTAGCCAAGGGCTACACGAATTTTTGGAGGAAATCCAAGCGAAAGTGAACGAAGTCGGGGTTAAAATGGCCCAAACATTTTTTGTCAATGAGCCAGTGCTATCGCCGGTGCCAGTACAAAGTCAAAGTCAGACCCAACAGCAATCTCTAGCGAGTTTTTAGACCCATTACCCATCCGGTACAGGTTGGTCAGCGGTTAAAGTGGGCACCACAATATAACCCGTACTTGCATCTCCTAACACCCAGTTCCGCTCCCGGCCCCAATACCACCAATAGGCACCAATGTAGGCACAGATTAGACTATCCCACTGGTCTTCCTGGCGCTTCAGTTCCTTGCCGTTCAACGTCAATGGCGATCGCCAAGGCTCCATGCCAGGGGGAAGGGTAAGCTCCAGGGCCGGCGTTAGTTGGGGCAAAATATTTTCAATGTGGGACTGTAACTCCAGCAAACCCTGCCTTTTTTGGGCTAGGTTCCCTTTTTTGTATTTGATGATCCGCTCTAGCTGAAAAAGTTGCACCATGGCGGGATGGGGAAACACTTCAATTTGGTAACGCCCTTGCCGTTGAGGCTCTATCTGCGGGGCATGGAGAAAACCCCGTTCTTCTAGCAATTTACCCACTTCTGTGGTTCTTGCCGCAAAAGGTCTAGCCAAATTAGCCGGATAACAACCCGCATGGTACTTGCCAAAATATTTGTGGGTTAGGCGATCGGGCAGCCTTGTCCCTCCGATGTTGGGAATAATTGTGGGGGCATCCACCGCCACCATGGCCCCCTCAGGGGCTGTTAACCCCTCATCTAGCCAAGCAAAAATATCTGCCAAGCTCAACCGACAGGTAATGTCCTCCACCCAAAGGCGATCGCCAGCAGGGGCTGATTCCAGCCGTAAACGACATAGTCCACTCTCCCCAGAGCTCCAACCTAAATCAATGCCAATAAATTTCATCAAATGAACACTCGCAAATATTTGCCAAAAAACTTGCCAAGGGCCACAGGGGAGGACTAAGATTAGATTCTGTGAAATTCGGGGCGTAGCGCAGCTTGGTAGCGCACCACTTTGGGGTAGTGGGGGTCGTGGGTTCAAATCCCGCCGCTCCGATTCAACTGAAAAGCCTTCTCCAGGAGCAAATTAGCTTAGGGGAAGGCTTTTTGCTGACTACCTGTTAGAAGCCGAATCTGGGCAAGGGAATGGATACCGGCAAACTGGGAATGGGGGGAGAGTAGCTCGCTCCATTGGTGGAACAACTCAGCCCCGGTAACAAATTGGAACACATACTTTGCAAGGCTCCATCGGGAGTAATGGGAATGCTGAAGCCATTGAACAAACTGCCACTCAACAGGGCTACCAATTCTTCCGGGGTCATGGGAATCACAGAACCGATGATGCCTTCCAACACACTGACCTTTTCCCCCGCTTTAACCTGGGTTGTTTGCCCTGGGTTTTCCGGATCACTAACCAACACAGCTCCCTCCAGAACCTTAATTTCCCCCGATTGACCTTTATTTCTTTCCATCACATACACCGTGCCGGTCACCGCCACACTGACCCCCGCCATGCAACCATTGACGGGGCCACTGGCTAATAATTGACCTCGTTCCAGCTCTACACATTGACCCACAATCACACTGGCATTTTCGCTCAATCTCCCCGCCGCGCCGTTATTGAACAAGATACCGGCTCTGGATTTTTTGGTCACTATCACCTGGCCAAATTCTGCTTGATCATCCACTTTTGCCTGGATTTCCTCGATGTAAACCTGGGGACCGTCAATGATTTCTTGCACCACCGCTTGGCTGATTTGAGCTTGGCTGGGGGCCACGGCCCATCCCAGAGCCAGTAACGGGGCAGAAGCGCTGAGGGCACTTATTTTAAGAAGTTTTAAGCTGGGGGAGCTAGGTAGGGTAATCATGGCATAGCACCGGGAAAGGGTCAGTGGGGGAACGTAAAATTGGTTAGGGGACCAAGGAAGTGGATTTCTCTCTGGGTCTAAACAAGATAGGAAATTTTTTCGCCTCTATCTTAGCTGTTCATCAACATATTTTATTGGAGAAAAAGTGGTCATGGCAGTACGTTTTTTGTTCAACTTGGCCTTTGCTGCTGTGGCCACAGCTTGCCTTTTAGGGGGTACGGAATGGCGCCAAATATCTTCAGCCCAGTCCTCCCCAGGGGCCATCTTGGATGGAGAAGGGAAAACCACGATCGCCACTGCCCAGCAATATTTTAATCAAGGTCTTAAGCATTATCAGCAGGGTAGCCTAACAGATTTTCAAGTGGCCCAAAGTTCCTGGGAGCAGGCATTGGCCCTCTGGCGCCAGGAAAATAATTTACCCCAGGTGGCGGTCACTTTAAATTTTCTTTGTTTGGTTCAGCGTCAGTTGGCCCCACCGGCGGTGGCTTTGGCTTGTTTCCAAGAGTTATTAACCGCCGCCCAAACCTTGGAGGATACCCAAACCGAGGCTAATAGTCTGGTGGCGATCGCCCAGTTGCAATTACAACAGGGTAATTACCAGGAGGCCTTTGAAAGCCTAGAAAAGTCTTTACCGCTTTGGCAAGAAGCCAACTTTAAAACCGGGGAGGTGATTAGTCAGAACGAATTAGGGCAAATGTATTTTATCTTGGGGGCAACGGCCCAGGCTGAGTATTTTTATAACAAGGCTTTGGAACAGGCCCAATCCTTGGGAAATCGAGGCAATGTCGCCGGCATTGAACATAATTTAGCCCAGGTTAAATTCACCAGTGGGGATATAAAAGGGGCTTTAGTCCTGGAAGAAAGTGCTTTCCAACATTGGCAAAGTTTGATCAACGACCTTGGCGATCGGGCCACACCGGATCTTGTGCGGGGGCAGGCGGCGGGATTAAATAATCTTGCTTTTATGCAGGTGCAAAATCAACAACTTAATATGGCCAAAGAAAACTATCAAAAAGCGTTGATCATCTGGCAACAATTGGGGGATAAAAATGGGGAAGCCAGTAGCTTAAATAATTTGGGTTATCTAGCCTTTTTGCAGGGGGATTTACCCACAGCGCTCGATTACTACCAACGGGCTTTAACCCTAAGACAAACGACTGGCGATCGCCTGAAGGAAAGTTTAACTCGCTATTGGTTGGCGGTGGCTTGGAAGCAACAGGGAGAAGTAGAGCAGGCCATGGCAGAAATTGAAAAGGCAATTTATTTAGTGGAAAACCTGCGGCAAGCCATTGGCAACGATGATCTAAGGACCAGCTTCTTAGCTTCCAAACAAGATTATTATCAGTTCTACATTGATCTGTTAATGGAACAACATCAACGGCAACCTAATCAAGGCTGGGACGGGAAAGCTTTGGTGGCTAGTGAATCAGCCAAAGCTAGATCTTTGTTGGATATTTTAGCCCAAACTCCGGGGAAAATTACCAAGGGAATTTCTTCTCAGTTGTTAAACGAAAAAGAAACCATTGAACGACAACTCAATACCCTACAGGAAAATAAAATTAAGTTATATAGTTCTAATTATGATCCGCAAAAACAAGCAGAACTAGACCAGACCATAACGGATCTATTGCAACGGTATGACCGAATTTTAGGGCAGATTGAGCGACAAAACCCCGACTACAGGGCCCTTACCCGTCCCCAACCGTTGAACTTGCCCCAAATCCAAGCCCTCTTAGACGATGAAACTCTGTTGTTGGAATATGCCCTGGGGAGAGAGCGTAGTTATCTCTGGGTGGTGGGTCAATCCAGTCTGCGGAGTTACGTCCTTCCCAAGGCCGAACAGTTAGACGAAGCAATTAAATCCTTTCGCCAGTCTTTTTTGGAGCCCACCCAGCGCATTCGTCGCCCCCTGGCCGTTAGCCAAGGAGCCCAGTTATATGGCCAGTTAATTCCTGATCCAGCAGTGATTGCAGGAAAAAGATTACTGATTGTGCCCGATGGCGTGTTGCAATATCTACCCTTTGGGGCACTGGTGACAGACAATTCCCCCAACCAGCCCCCCACCTATCTAGTCGATAGCCACGAATTGGTCACCATGCCTTCCGCTTCCACCCTAGGCATTCTGCGGCAAAATACGGCCCAGAGGGAACCGGCCCCCAATTTGCTGGCCGTGTTTGCGGATCCAGTATTTACCGCCAGCGACGAAAGGTTAGGCCCGGCGATCGCCCGTCGTCCGGAAAATTTGCCGGTGGATTTGGAACTGTCCGCCAGGGATGCGGGGGTTTATTTTGACCGACTCCCCTACACCGAACAGGAAGCCGAGCAACTGATCGCTCTCTTTCCCCCGGAAGCAAGTTTAAATGAATTAGGTTTTGAGGCCACCAGGGCCCGGGTTTTTGCCGACACCATGGAGCAATACCGTTTTATTCACTTTGCCACCCATGGCATTCTCAACAGCAAAAATCCCCAACTGTCGGGACTAGTGCTTTCCCTGCTCAATCCCTCCGGGGAACCGATCAATGGCTTCGTGCGTTTGTACGATATTTTCAATCTCAACCTACCAGCGGATTTAGTGGTGCTCAGTGCTTGCCAAACAGGGCTTGGTCAGGAGGTGCGAGGGGAAGGACTGATTGGCCTGACTAGGGGGTTTATGTATGCCGGGGCTGCCCGGGTAGTGGTCAGCCTTTGGAGTGTGGACGACGAAGCCACTGCCCGTTTGATGACGGAATTTTATCGGGGTTTACTGCAACAGCAAATGGCCCCCGCCGCCGCTCTGCAATGGGCCCAGCAAAAATTAAAGGAAGACCCCCGTTTTGC
>NZ_JADEWJ010000166.1:0-8576 GCF_015207725.1 Synechocystis sp. LEGE 06083 | reverse complement strand
AGCAGGAAGAAGAAAAATGCAAAAAGACTTAATAGCGCCGATGTTATTCAGCGGAAGCTTAAATGCAACAGGTTTTGAAGGATGGCTTGAATTCTTTTTAATACCAGCATTAACAATGACGTCGGTGTTGATTATGGATAACGCCCCCATTCATCGAAAAAGAAGGATTAGGGAAATAGTAGAATCTGCAGGACACATTGTGTTATTTTTGCCAACTTATTCTCCAGATTTGAATGATATAGAGCATGATTTTAGTGCATTAAAGAGGGCGAGAATGTACGCACCTCCGGGTACTAGCATAGATAAGGTTATTCAAGATTACTGCATAGCTTAACGTCTCATAATTATCCTAATTAGCTATAAGTTTTTCACTAAAACATGGCGACGTTCCTGCATTTCAATTTGCCCTAGAGTTTTTTCAATAATTTCGTCAATATCAGCATCTTGAGGCAGCCTTAATTTCGCCGCATATCGTAGAGCTTCCACCACGGTCAAGGAATTATGGATAATATCTTTTTGGGGCACATAACCAATCTGATTTCGATACAAATTAAAGTTATTTCTCAAATCTTCCCCATTCAGATAAACGGTGCCAGTGGTGGTAGGTTCAATGCCTAGCAAGGTTCGCATAAAAGTTGATTTGCCTGCACCACTACCTCCCACTAGGGCGACTAGTTGACCTGGTTCAATGGGTAAAGAAATTTGGTTGAGCAGGGTGATTTGCTCGTTACCATTACCCTTTACCGTGCGGACTATATTGCGGGCGTCTAGGCGAATATTATCCCCAGTGTCGGCAATGAATAACTGATTGTTTTGTAATAGTAGGGTGTAGGGTAAAATTTTAATAGTAGCGGCAGTATTAATTATAATTTTTCCGTTAACTTTAGTCCCGTTAACATAAACACCATTGGTGCTGTAATCATATAAAAGATAAGTGCTAGGTTCCAAATAATCTAGGACGGCATGCTTACGAAAAACCGCGGGAGAAAGCAGTTGTAAGTTAGCAGTTTCATCCCGGCCGATAACCACGGATTTTTGTTGCAAATTAATTGATGACAAGGATGCTTGATTAACATTACTCAGACTATGGGAATTGAAATATTTCAGGGTAATGAGAATATTAATGTTTTGACCAACTTTAATAATGTCCCCATTTTGTAAGGGGTAGCCAATATCATGGGCGATTAAATGATGATTAATAAACAGCTTATTACTACTGGGATTAACGCCATCACCGTCATAGATAATGTAATTGCCTTGTTTTTCTACTAAGGTTGCTTGGCAACGACTGATAACGCCCCAATCAGGGGGAACGAGCAAGTCAGCAAATTGGCAATCACGACCAAGGATATGTTTGTTTTTAGTTAACTCAAAGGGAGGTAATGATTGACCTTGATTAGTTACAACAATATATGGTCTATTACTTTGATTCATTGAGACACATTAACGTTCATAACTTTTACTCACTTGTATTCGTTGTTTCATATTGAATATAAACTAAATTTTTGTCATTTCTCTGTTGTTGTTATGGTTTTATTATTTCTGCATTTTTGCCTATTGAGAAGCAAGATATTTATATAAGAAATTATCCATATTAAATGCCACTTCGAGCTGCCATAAAAATTTGGTTTGCTCGTGGTGAATTGACATAGCGCCAATGCCATGGTTCATAGCTTACCCCTTGACTATTTCCAGGCGGAAAAGAAAGCTCAAAGCCATACTTATTAGCATTTCTAACTAGCCATTGATAGGCAGATGTGTTTTCAAAACTTATTTTCAAATCATTAGCCGGATTAGCACCGTCTCCAATATCCAAGGCATAGCCAGTGTGATGTTCACTATGCCCAGGGGGAGCACTAAACCTTGCTGCTGCTTCTTTTCCACCTTTTCTTTTAATTTGATTTTGAAATAAAGCATCCTGGGATGCAATGGAACGAAATCCAGAAATAATCGTCAGCTTTACTCCTTGAACTTGGGCATCAGCCTGCATTCTTTTAAAAGCAGTGGCTGCTTCTTGGTCTAAGGATTCACTGCGACCGTAATATTCACCAACTTTTACTAATCTTTGCTGGCTATTTTCGGAAAAAGGATAATGGCCTAAATTAGTTTTAACAGCAACATTATTAGGGATTTCTTCTAATATTTGTTGTTGCACTGGTGGAGATAATTGTTCATAATCTGATGGAAGTTCCGGTAGTAGAGGACTAGCCTGGGTTTCAGGTACTCCAGTTATTAATGGTTCCAGGTTGGTTGGACTCGGAGTGGGAACCGGGAGAGAAGAAAGCTCCCTATTTTCAAGGGAGTTGTTAACCGCAATTTTTTCTTGATTATGGATTGCACTCTCTTCATTGACGGATAAATGTTTAGAATTAGGCAAATACCACCATCCATACAACATTCCCACTAATAGGGCGGCAACGAAAAAATTCACCAACTGAAAATTATTCTTTAAGAATTTTAGCATTTTCCTTAGAACCAAATCTAGAAGTTTACTAGTTGACTGGCCATCCAACCTGTTGCTCCTGAACCATAGTGATAAACTTTGTACCAAACATGGCCACCGGAATCCGTACTACTATCTAAAATGTCGAGTCCATCACCTGTATAACCTTGGGTGACAACGCCATAATTTGTTCCAGGACCAGAACGAATATTTTTGGACCCAGGGATTCCCCCGATAGTTGCACTAGCACCGCCAGCCATAGCCCTTGCTTGATTGGCTAAAGCTTGAACTCTTTGTCTTTCTGCAGCCAAACGTTGTCTTTCTTGCTTAGCTCGATTTGCTTCTGCTGTTAGTTGTTGGCGTTCCTGTTCAATACGTTGAGCTTCCAACTCTTTTTGACGTTTTTCTTCCTCAGCTATTTTCTGCTCTGCTTCTATACGTTTTTGTTCAGCCTCTTGTTTTTCTTTTTCAGCTTGGGCTGCTCTGGCTTCAGCTTCCTTAATTTGCTGAGTTATAACAAATCCTCCACCCAAGCCAGCTGATACAACAATTATACCAATTAAAATAGTTAATAGCGTCGCAATTTTTGATTTACTTTTTTCACTACTTTTTTCAGAACTGATTGGTGTAGATACCCTGGTTGCTGAGTTAAAACTCGAACTACTGGAAGTCAAAAATTCATTACTAGGTGTTACTCGAACAGTTTCCATTGGAGGCACTGTTTCAGCTCCAAAACTTGCTAAAGAATGCAGATCTTGGTACATAGCATCTGCGGTCGGATATCGACGGCTAGGCTCCATTTGAATGGCCTTGTTTAGTACTCCGGTCAACTGTTGATTTATGTCGGGTACATGGCTCTGCCAATCTAATTCTCCAGTCAATTGACTAGTGGCAAATTCAACAGGTAATTTTTTGGTGAGAGCGTAAATAATTGTTAATCCTAAAGCATAAAGATCGGTGCTGAAAACAGAACGCCCTGCACTTTGTTCTGGAGCCATAAATCCCCTAGTGCCAATAACTACAGAGCTAACAGTAGAACCAGAACTGAGAGAAACAGCCCCCATGGTTTCTTTAACTGCACCAAAATCAATTAGAACAGGCAAATGATCACTATCCCGCAAAATAATATTTTCTGGCTTAATATCTCGGTGAATAATACCTTTACTATGGATATATTTGAGGGTGGTTAAAAGAGAAGAAAGAATGGTTTTCGCTTGTTCTGAATTAATGGGAGCAATTTCACTTAGACTTACTCCTTGAATATATTCTTGGATTAAGTAAAATTCATCATTAGTTGAGAAATAACTGTATAATTTTGGGATTTGCCCATTGTGTTCTCCTAAATCTTCTAATACTGAAGACTCTTTCTCAAACAGCTTTTGAATTAGCTCTGTGGAGGTGTTACTGCTAGCAGTGGCCGGTTTTAGTCGCTTTACCACGACTAGCTTTTGAGAAGGAATCTGAGTATCTTTAGCTAAAAAAGTTTCTCCAAATCCTCCTGAACCAAGAGATCTGACAATTTCATAGCGGTTGAGAAGTTGAGCATTCATGTTGTTTACCTATTTGAAATAAAAACACTTAAAATACTGAAATTTAAACTCAACTTACTTAACTTATTTGAAAAAGCCTAATTTATTTTTCAACTTCAATATAACAGTCATAATTTCGATCTTTTTTGCCTTTATTTCTCAAAATGCCGGCCGCAACATCCCAGTTATACTTAGAAGCCGCTGTGTAGGGCATACCATCACAGTAACCACCCACAAAATACCAGGAGTCTCGTTAAGCCGTAGAAACAAAACAACTTCCACCACCATTACCTCGACAGGTGGCTTGTCTGGCTTTCTCCATCGTTGAATGTCCACTGGCCCAACCCCGGCCCCTCACTCCCTGGGCGATCGCCGAATAATCGGCCAAGGCCGGGGGCATAATAGAGCCCATGGTCAGCAAAGATAAACTATAGACAAAAGGCAGTCTTCTCAGCTTGAAAATAGTTCTCATGGCTGCACCGTTAGCTCATACCGACAAACTTACAAAAATATTACCCTAGTTTTCGCTAAAGGATCCCATTCCTTTAGAACTGTTTGATTAACTTTCGTTAAACTCCTTACGGGGCGATCGCCGTAGATAGGAATGGACGAGATAGGGCAACGCCGAGATATTTACCTTAATTTTGCTAGTATTTATAAACCCAACTTTGTCAACATGGGGGGATGGGATAGCATAGTCCATGGGACACTTCTGCCTGTCTTTGCCGTTGGGCCCTCAAACAATCCTGGTTATCAAAACACATTGGAGTGAACTAATGGACATTGTTAAAATCATTTGCGCGATTCTTTTGCCGCCCCTGGGGGTTTTCTTACAGGTGGGTATTGGCAAAGACTTTTGGATTAACCTACTGCTAACCATTTTTGGGCTATACATCCTTGGCCTCGTCCATGCGATTTGGGTCATTGCCAGGGAAAATTAGTCTATTTGACTTAAGAAACATGGCCAGACGATCAGTCTTGGTCTGGCCAGCCATGGTTAACCACAGATTATTGCCCTCCAATCAAGTTCAACATGACCAAATTTTTTGTGGACCGGGGCGGAACGTTTACCGATATTGTTGCCATTACCAAAGATGAAAAGTTGGCCCAACAATGCGCTCAAGATGGACGATTTAGCGTATTTGCCCTACCCACAAAAGAAACGGTAATTTTATTTAAATTATTATCAGAAAATCCTGAACTTTATAACGATGCAGTCATCCATGGCATCCGCACCATTTTAGGTTTAGTAACCACCGAACCCATTACCCCAGAAAAAGTTAGCTTGGTAAAAATGGGTACCACTGTGGCCACCAATGCCCTACTGGAGCGCAAAGGGGACCCTGTAGTTTTGGTAATGACCCAAGGATTCCGGGATGGGTTGGCGATCGCCTATCAGCATCGACCGGACATTTTTGCCCTGGAGATTAAAAAGCCTAGTCTGCTCTATAGCCTAGTCGTTGAAGCAGTGGAAAGAATTGATGCCCAAGGAGAAATTTTACGACCCCTAGACCAGCATCAAATTAACCAGGACTTACAACAGGCCTATGACCAAGGAATTCGCAGTGTGGCGATCGCCTTAATGCACAGTTATCGCTATCCTGACCATGAATTAATCATTGCTGAAATTGCCCAAAAAATTGGCTTTACTCAAATTTCCCGTTCTTCTGAAGTTAGCCCCCTAATTAAATACATTTATCGGGGCGATACCACCGTAGTTGACGCTTACCTTTCCCCTCTGCTCCGGCGTTACGTTGACCAAGTGCAGGGGCAATTACCAGGGATAACAGTACAGTTTATGCAATCCCATGGGGGGCTGGTAGATAGTAGTCATTTCCAGGGGCGGGATAGTATCCTGTCTGGGCCCGCCGGGGGCATTGTGGGCGCAGTCAAAACATCCCAGCGAGCAGGATTTAGCAATATTATTACCTTTGACATGGGGGGAACCTCCACCGATGTCGCCCATTCCAATGGCACTTATGAACGATTGTGGGAAACGGAAATTGCCGGAGTCCGTTTGCGGGTACCAAGCTTAGCCATCCATACAGTGGCGGCGGGGGGCGGTTCCATTTTAAAATTTGACGGACAAAGATACCAAGTGGGTCCCGATTCTGCGGGGGCAAATCCTGGGCCGGCCTGTTACCGTCGGGGTGGGCCGCTAACAGTGACCGATGCCAATGTGATGGTGGGAAGATTGCAAAAAAACTATTTTCCCCCTGTGTTTGGTCCAGAAGGAAATCAACCCTTAGATATTGATATTGTTCAAAAAAAATTCACCGATTTAGCCACCCTAATTGCCCAATCCACCGCAACTCAACCTACCCCGGTGGAAGTGGCAGATGGTTTTCTGGCGATCGCCGTGGAAAATATGGCCAATGCCATTAAAAAAATTAGCTTACAACGGGGCTATGACCTGGAGAATTACACCCTTTGTTGCTTTGGGGGAGCAGGGGGGCAACTGGTTTGTCGATTAGGCGATCGCCTGGGCATTAGCAAGATTTTTCTCCATCCCTACAGCGGTGTACTTTCAGCCTATGGCATGGGTTTAGCCGAACAGAGAGCCCTCCGGGCCATGACCATTGAGCAACCTTTAACGGCGGACAATTTGAGCAATTTACTCGCCCATTATCAAACCTTAGAAACACAGTTAGCTGGGACTTTTACTGTTGATAATAATAGCAATAACGACGAACAAAATCCTAATTATTCACCCACCATCCGTCGTCAAATTGACCTGAAATACCAGGGCACTGACACCACTTTAAGTCTCGATTTTTGCCAAAATTTAGCCATTTTAACGGAACAATTCACCCATCAGCATCAGCGACGTTATGGTTTTAGTCAAACGGGTACTCCCCTCACCATTGCTTCCATTAGTTTAGAGTATATCCAACCGCTGGATTTGCCCCCAGAGCCCTGTTTAACTTCCGCAACAAAGCCGGCCCAGGCTGTGGAAATGGTGGATTTCTATGGCGATCGCCAATGGCATTCCATTCCTGTGTATCAACGTCAGCAGTTAGAACCGAGACAGGTAATCATAGGGCCCGCCATGATTGTGGAAGGCACCGGCACCATTGTGATTGATCCGGGTTGGCAAGCCCAGTCGGGATCAGCAAAACCAGGGGAACCCCAATCCTGCCATTTAATGTTGGAAAAAATAGCTAATAACACAGAAGATGGGGGTGATTTAATTAATGCCCAAAATGAATTTAAAGTTAACTTAAACAATCGCAATGATGGAAATAGTAATGGAATTCCAGTCGATCCGGTGCGATTAGAAATATTCAAAAATCTTTATCAATTCATTGCCGAAGAAATGGGCATTGTTTTGCAAAATACTGCCAGTTCAGTAAACATTAAAGAACGCCTTGATTTTTCCTGTGCTATTTTCGATTCCCACGGAGATTTGGTTGCTAATGCCCCCCATATTCCTGTCCATTTGGGCTCCATGGGAGAAAGTGTTAAAGCGCTTCTGCGCGATCGCCGTCAGCAATTGCAACCGGGGGATGTGTATCTCTCCAATGATCCCTATAACGGTGGTACCCACTTACCGGATGTGACGGTAATAACGCCTCTGTTTGACTCGACTGGCAAGGAAATTATATTTTATGTTGCCTCCCGCGGTCACCAAGCGGATTTGGGAGGAATTACCCCTGGTTCCATGCCGCCCCACAGTCAAAATGTTAACCAAGAAGGCATTTTATTTGACAACGAGTTATTAGTTAAAGGAGGAGAGTTCCAAACAGAAGCTATTCGAGCCCATTTATTAGATAGTCCCTACCCCGCCCGTAATGTTGAGCAAAATTTGGCTGACTTTTCTGCCCAAATTGCCGCCAATCAGCGGGGGATAATGGGTTTAGAAAATATGGTGTCCCAGTATGGCTTAAACACCGTGCAGCAATATATGCTCCATGTGCAAAACAATGCCCAACAAGCCGTAACCCAGGCGATCACCAAGTTAAAGTCTGGTCAATTTGTGACGGAAATGGACAATGGCATTCGCATTGCGGTGGCTATCACCGTTAATACTTCCCAGGGTACTGCCACCATTGATTTTTCTGGCACTTCTCCCCAGGGCAATCATAATTTCAACACGCCCAAAGCGGTGGTGCAGGCGGTGGTTTTATACGTTTTCCGTACCCTCGTCCAGGAACCTATTCCCCTCAATGCTGGTTGTCTCAAACCGTTGAAGATTATTATTCCCCCCGGTTGTCTGCTCGATCCTCAATACCCAGCAGCGGTGGTGGCCGGTAATGTGGAAACATCCCAGGCGATCGCCGACACGTTATACGGAGCGTTGGGATGCCTGGCCGCTAGCCAGGGCACCATGAATAATCTCACCTTTGGCGATGGACAATATCAATACTATGAAACTATTGCTGGGGGCAGTGGGGCTGGCCCTAGTTTTGCCGGTTGTGACGCTGTGCAAACCCACATGACCAATTCCCGCTTGACCGACCCGGAAATTTTAGAAAGTCGTTTTCCTGTGTTATTAGAACAGTTTGCCATTCGCTCCCACAGCGGTGGTGAGGGACAATTCTCCGGTGGTAATGGCATTGTGCGCCAGTTTCAATTTCGTCAGCCTCTATCGGTGTCCATTTTGG
>NZ_JADEWJ010000165.1:0-8577 GCF_015207725.1 Synechocystis sp. LEGE 06083 | reverse complement strand
GTGTATTCCACATTGCGGCTGTCCGGCTCCCGCACAAACCCACTTAAATCCCGCACAATGCGATCGGAAAGCCCCACAATCTCCCCGGTCTTCTTGCCGGTATAGATTTCGACTTCTAACCCTTTAGTCAACTGCACTGCACTCGCCTCTTTAAAATTAATGGGGGGGAAGACCACCAGGAAACAGTAAATACGGAAAGGCGCTGAAAATGGATCACCACCCCGCTTTCCTAGTATCTCACCGCCTACCCCGCCAGGGCTAACAACTCTTCCGTTAACTCAAAGTTGCTCGTGACCGATTGCACATCGTCCAAGGATTCTAGCGTTTCGATCATTTGCATGAGGGCCTTGGCCTGGTCTGGGTCAGCGATTTCCATGGTGTTTTCCGGCAACCAACGCAGTTCCGTCTCTGCAATGGCAAAGCCATGGTTCTGTAACACTTGGTTGAGGCTTTCCAGTTGACTTACCTCACTGAAAACTTCCACACCGCCCCCATCTTCCTCGTCTAGCCATTCGTAACTTTCCCCCTCCCCCTCCAGCAAAGCTTCCAGCAATTTTTCCTCCTCCAGTTCCCCCTCCAAGCGAATTACTCCTTTTTTGCTAAACATCCAACTGACACAACCGGTTTCCCCCAAATTCCCCCCTTTTTTGCTGAACGCCGCCCGTAGATCTGCCGCCGTGCGGTTGCGATTATCGGTCAGGGCTTCAATTAACACCGCTACTCCCCCTGGGCCATAGCCTTCATAGCGCATTTCTTCGTAGTTACTTTCCCCATCTTCATAGGTTCCGGCACCCTTGGAGATCGCCCGGTCGATGCTGTCATTGGGAACCCCTGCGGCCCTAGCTTTTTCAATGGCTGTCCGCAGTTGAAAGTTGCCCGCCGGATCGGGGATACCTTGGCGAGCGGCCACAATGATTGCCCTGGATAATTGGGTGGTGGTTTTACCTTTTTGGGCATCCACCCTTGCTTTTTGTCGTTTAATACTTTGCCATTTACGGCCGCCCATTGGTCATTACCGTCTAACGAACACCCCCATAATTATTCCATTTCTGGGGGAGAGGAAGAAACAGAGGTGGGGATTTCCTCCTCATCTTCAATCATGCCAGGGTCAATGAGGGTAATATCAAATTGTTCGTTACCCGGAATGGTGCCAAATTGATCCCGACGGCGGTACTCGTAGCGCACGGAGACCTGGGGACCCATGACAATTTCGTCTCCAGTCTGGATAGTATGTTCTTGTCTTTTTTTCCCATTGATCATCAGACCATTAACACTGCTCTGCCCATCTTCATCGCCGTCAATAATACGGTAAGCCGCCTGAACATCTTCGGAGGATTTACGCACCAGCACCGCATGGATACGGGAAACAAATTGGGATTTGATGCGGATGTCGGCCCTTGGCGATCGCCCGATGGTGTAGAAGGTTTCAGTTAGTAAAACTTCCCGACGGCCACCGTCATCTGAAATGATCAGAACGTGCTCTTGCAGGGGTTTTGCCGAGGGATCAGACATGGCCAAGGGAAAAAGGAACAAAGGCGGACGGTGACGGACTCACTAAACTTCCAACCCGGAGGTTAGTCTACAGCGGAAAATTGGGCAAAAGGTCAGTGACTCACCTCAATCAATATTAACCAAGCTAATCTAGCAATCCCTAGTGGTAGCTAAAAGTTGGTGCCGGCCACCCTCTGGGTCGCCCATGGTGACAACAATCAGGCTTGAACGTGTTGCCTGGGTCTTCCGGGGGGGGAAGTTACCAGACTACAACTTCTAGACCCCCCTTAGTCTCGATTCCGTTCTGGGGCAGAGGAAAACTGGTACCGCAAGCTCAGGGCATTCAACACCACCACAATGGAACTACTGGCCATCATAGCGGCGGCGATCGCCGGAGTCAGCACAATGGCAAAACTAGGCAAAAACGCCCCAGCGGCCAGGGGCACAGCCACCAGATTGTAACCTAGGGCCCAAAGTAAATTCTGCTTGATTTTAGCCACTGTGGCACGACTTAGGGTCAAGGCTTTGAGCACATCGGACAATTGGGAGCGCATTAACACCACATCCGCCGTTTCCATGGCCACCGCCGTTGCCCCGGAGAGGGAAATGCCCACATTGGCCTGGGCTAGGGCTGGAGCATCATTGATACCGTCCCCCACCATAGCCACCACTGAGGCCGGGTCTAACCTTTGCATTGCCTTAATTTTAGCCACCTTGGCCTGGGGCGTCATCTGGGCCTGGAATTCTGCAATGCCCACCTCCATGGCGATCGCCTCGGCGATGGTGGGATGGTCACCGGTTAACAGTAGGGGAGTAATGCCCCAATGTTTTAGTTGGGCAATGGTGGCCTTAGCTTCCGGGCGGAGGGTATCCTGCAGGGCTAAAAATCCTTGCAATTGTTGATTGCGGGCCACAAAAATAACCGTTTTTCCCTGGTTACGCAGTTGGTCCACCTCTGTTTGCCATTGGGAGTGCCACATTACTCCCTTTTCCATGAGCCATTGTTGATTCCCCACCAATAGGCGATCGCCTTGGTACCAACCTTGCACCCCTTGCCCCGCTTCCGTTTCAATATTCTCCACTGGCAAAAGTTCCAGATCTTGGGCACTGGAGATTAATCCCTGGGCTAGGGGATGGCGGGTTCCCTGCTCCACCGAGGCCGCTAAGGTCAATAACTGGGCCGCTGGAATATCTATCACCGGAAACGTATCCGTTAGCTGTAAATTGCCCTGGGTGAGGGTGCCCGTTTTATCGAAGGCCATCACCGTAGTGCGCTGGAGAATTTCTAAAATGTTGCCCCCTTTGATCAGAATGCCCTGTTCAGCCCCTAAACTGGTGCCCACCAAAATTGCAGTGGGGGTGGCTAAGCCGAGGGCACAGGGACAGGCCACAACTAACACCGAAACGCTTAGTTTAAGGGCTAACAAAAGAGGAGAAAGTCCTGTGTCCGTAACCATCTGGGGGAAAAATGATTGCCCCACCGTGGCCCAAAAGGTCAACGTTCCCAAGGCGATCGCCATCACGCCATAGGCAAACCAGCCCGCCACCTGATCCGCTAACCGTTGCATGGGGGCTTTTTGGGTTTGGGCCGTTTCCACCAGTTGAATAATGCGAGCCAAGGTGGTGTCTGCCCCAATGTGGGTAGCCGCAATGGTAATGGCCCCGGACTGATTCCAAGCTCCGGCAATGACCGCGTCATCAATTTTTTTCTCCACGGGCAGGGATTCCCCCGTCAAGAGGGACTCATCCACCAGGGTTTTTCCCGCCACTAAAATGCCGTCCACCGGAATTTTCTCCCCTGGTAACACCTGCACCCATTCCCCCACCCGCACCTGTTCCACGGGAATTTCGATGCCAGTTTCCCCTTTTGTATCTCCCCTGCCCACCAGTCTGGCTAAGGAAGGTTGCAGGGCTAACAGTTCCGTCAAAGCAGATTTAGCTTTTTGTCTGGCCTTACTTTCTAGGGTTCTGCCCAGCAGTAGCACCCCCAATAGCATCACTGGCTCATCGAAAAAACATTCCCAGCCCAACCCGGGCCAAATCCAGGCAATGCAACTGGTGAGGTAGGCACTGCCAGTACCCAGGGCCACCAAGGTATTCATGTTGGCATGGCCAAATCGTAAACCCCGCCAACCATCGAAGAAAATTTCCCGCCCCGGTATGGCGATCGCCAAAGTAGCCAGACCCCAGTGGAATACAGGGTGATGGAAAAAGGGAATCATGGGGCCACCGAAATGGCTCAGATGGCCCAGTGCCGATAGGAGCAGTAACACTAGGGCAATGGCCAAGCCCCAGTTAACGTTTTCTTTACTGCCGTTTTCCGTTGTTGGTAAAGCAATGCCCCCGTGGCCCTGACGAATTTGGCTGGGAAATCCCCGCTGACTCAAATGTTCGGCGATCGCCTGGGGAGTAATTTTTTCCGGAGCATAGCGTACCACCGCCACTGCTGTAACTAAATTGACGCAACTGTCTGTCACCCCGGCTAATTGACCCAATTGCCTTTCCACTGCCGCTACGCAACCAGCACACTTCATACCGCCCACATCGAGGGTTAAACTACTGGTCTGATTTTGCCCATTGTCATCGTTGTCAGTCAGGGTTGATGCGGGGGTTGGGGAAAGTTGAACCATGGTAGAGGTAATAAAGTAAACAGGGCATCAGTCCCAATCATGGGGAAATTTTTTCCACCTTACCAAGCAATTTTGCTATCTGTCCCAGGATCGGCGATCGGACCAGCACTCCCGGTCCTTGTTAAAGTTAAAGTCCTCCATCTTGCCAATCTCTTCAATTGATCAATGGATGGTCGCAAGTTATTTACTAAGCCCTCCTCAAAAGCCCAGAACTCCCCTTAGCAACAGCATTTATAGACAAATAATTAACCAATGGCAGTGTCAGCCTACGCCAAGGCAGGGGAATTAAATCCTGATTAGTATGCAAACCAACAATGTTTAGAGGGCTTTAGCCTTTTGGGTTTTAGCTTTCATTTTGGCCGCACTTTGGCGCAAAGCCTGAAGACGGGTTTCATACTGTTTACGCTGGCGGCGGTTGGGGGTTTGTTCAATTAAAGTTTTGAAGGCACTACCAAGGCTTTTATAGGCGTTGGGCAAGGTGTAACCAAAACGGGTAGCGAGGGTAATGGCCTTTTCGTCCGCCTCGATCGCCTCTTTGATGCGTTTGTCGCCGTTATTTTTTTGCCAGAGCCGATAGCCGGAAATGCCACACAGTCCCAAGGCCAGGAGCAACAGCAATCCATCTTGCACCCACAGTTCTCCCACAGCGCCCCCTAAACCGATAGCCAGGGCCGCCATTTCCCAACCTTCCCGGGGAATGGTATCGCTCTGAACGCGGGCTACTTCGTGCCAAAACAGTAAATTCCGCTGGTCAATGGCCAGGTTTTCCCATTTGGCCAAATCCACCTGAATTTCAATCTCATCCCGGCCCAACTCCTCCGAACGGATCAGGGGGGGGTTAACTTCGGTGCTACCTTCCACCATTACCCAACTTTGGAGTTCCGGCGGCAGTAAACTTTTCAAGCGCCGTAGTTCACTCATTTCAGCGCGAGCCGTTGCAGAGGAGTAGGAGGTCATGGCAGTTTGCTATTTTCTTGACTGATCAACAGTGGATCTGGATAATCCTAACCCATTTTGACATTTTCCTTTGGCCCACCGCCAAGGCGATCGCCAGCAACCCGATAAATTTCGTTTTTCATGGGTTGAGTTGATGAATTTGGAGCATCATAGTAAGTCATAGGTCTGTATTGATAAAGCCATGAGCCAGTGTCTTAACCCCGATTGTCTAGCGGTTAACCCAGTAACCCATAGATTTTGTCAAAAATGCGGTCAAAAGCTTTGGCTCAAGGATCGTTACCAGGCTTTAAAGCTGATTGGCCAGGGAGGATTTGGTAAAACTTTTCTGGCGGTGGATTTGGATAAGCCATCCCAACCCCGTTGTGTGATTAAGCAATTTTTTCCCCAGGGGCAGGGAACCGGATCTTTGGGCAAGGCGGCGGAGTTATTCCAGGAAGAAGCAAAACGCCTGGATGATTTGGGCAATCATGGGCAAATACCAGAATTGCTGGCCTATTTCATTGCCGATGACCAGCGTCAATATTTAGTTCAAGAATATATCGAGGGAGAAAATTTAGCCCAGGAGTTAGCTAGTCAGGGAGTCTTTAACGAAGCAAAGATTCGGGCTTTGTTGACGGATATGTTGCCAGTGCTGGACTTTATCCATAGTCATCAGGTAATTCACCGGGACATTAAACCGGAAAATATTATTCGTCGCCAGTCGGATCAAAAGTTAGTTTTGGTGGATTTTGGCGCAGCTAAGGCTGTTAATCCTGGAAATCGCTCGGTCACAGGAACCATAATTGGCTCGGCGGAATATGTGGCCCCGGAGCAGATGAATGGTAAAGCGGTCAATGCCAGTGATTTGTACAGCTTAGGCGTCACTTGCTTAAATTTATTAACGGGAATTTCCCCCTTCGATTTATTTGACCAGGGAGAACATGAATGGTGCTGGCGGGATTACTTAGTCAATAATTCAGTGAGTAATGAGTTAGACAATATTTTAGAAAAGCTGGTGATTTTGGGAGTGAAAAAACGCTATCAAAGTGCTGCCGATGCGCTAAAAGATCTGGGCTTTATAACTCCAAAAGTTTCCACCCAGACGAACGTTAAGATACCGAATATACCCAAAACCCAACTGCAGTCAGGAAACACACAAACTCTAATTGACATTTTACCTGGGGGAGTGAAATTAGAAATGATAAAAATTCCTGCTGGCAGCTTTATGATGGGCTCGAATCAAAAGGATAATGAAAAACCAATCCATCGAGTCACTTTGAAAGAATTTTATTTGGGTAAATATCCGGTTACTCAAGAACAGTGGCAAGCAGTAATGGGAAATAATCCTTCATACTTTAGTGGTAGTATTTTTAAGCCTAATCCTAAAAATCCAGTTGAGCAGATCAGTTGGAACGACGGCCAATCTTTTTGTAAAGATTTAGTAAGTTTAACTAGCAAAAAATATCGATTACCCACGGAAGCGGAATGGGAATACGCCTGCCGAGCCGGAACTCAAACCCGCTATTCCTTTGGGGATGATGAAGTACAGTTGGAGGATTACGCTTGGTATAGCAACAATTCAGGAGGGATAACCCATCCTGTAGGTCAAAAGAAACCCAATCCCTGGGGATTGTATGATATGCACGGCAATGTGTGGGAATGGTGCGATTATGATTGGCATAATAATGATCAAGAGGCACTAATCAATGGAGATGAGGACAAAAAAATATTTAGCAGTAAAGTTAAGCTACTTCGAGGTGGTTCTTGTATCGACAATCCTATAAACTGCTCTTCTTCCTTCCGCTTCGGTAACAGCCTAAACAATAGGTTCAGCAACAGCGGTTTTCGTTTAGTTCTGGATTGAGCCAGAGTTTGATTAATGTTTTCCCGCTTGCATCGGTCTATTTTGTGTGACTAGAAATAATCAGCCCAGTGGAATGTGTTAGCGATAGGGCAGCGCCCTATAATGCAAAGTGTATAATATTTACGTCAAATACACACGGCCAACTAACTTCAAAGCAAAAATTGATTACGTCCTTTGGCAACCAAGCAACTGCTGACCTATTCAACGGTATCAATAGCCGAAATTCAAGAAAAATCCCATCTGAGATTACACAAAAAGCCTTGAATAAATTGGATATTTTAAACGCTGTTGAGAAGTTGGAAGAACTAAATAGTCCCCCCGGCAATCGTTTAGAAGCACTCAAGGGAAACTTAAAAGGATTTTATAGTATTCGGATTAACAACCAATGGCGAATCATTTTTCAATGGCAAAATGGTAATGTCAGTCAAGTCCAAATTATTGATTATCACGATTAAATAATATGCTCCCAACCAATCGCCTCCCCACCCATCCCGGAATCATTCTCTTAGAAGAATTTCTTGAACCCATGAACATCACTCAAGAAACCCTAGCCACTTATTTGAATATTTCAGTAAAACAAATCAATGAAATTATTCAAGAAAAAAATAAAATTACCCCCAAAATAGCCTGGTTATTAGCTCAAGCTTTTGATACTACACCACATTTTTGGATGAACTTACAGACTAATTATGACTTAGCCTTAAACAAACCACAAGAAACCAAACAGGCAATAAAAGTTTGAAGAATTTGTTGCTGGAGGATGCGATAGTCTGAGCCAGAAATATTTACTCTTGATTGACTGCAGTACTTTAGTTGTATTAGGCTACATTAGCCACAGCGTGAAATATTCAAGAACGGCGATCGCCCTCAATCTCTCAGGGGTCTGATGCTAGGGAAAGCATTAAGTTTGGTTTTTTGCTATAACCACCTGACCACCTCAAAGGCAATTAAGGCGATCAACCCACCCCCATCCCAAATGCCACTGGAGCTTTAGTTAGGGTTTTCTCGTGCAATGATTTGATAGAATTTAAACCGTCTGCCCAGGTTTTAACTCCCTGCATACCAAGGGATCCCCAAAGAGATTTAAGAGATACAACCACCATGATCTACGACATTTTCATGCCGGCCCTGAGTTCCACCATGACCGAGGGGAAAATTGTTTCCTGGACTAAGTCCCCCGGCGACAAAGTGGAAAAAGGCGAAACTGTCTTGGTGGTGGAATCGGACAAGGCCGATATGGACGTGGAGTCCTTTAACGAAGGTTACCTGGCCGCCATTCTGGTCCCCGCAGGGGAAGAAGCCCCCGTGGGAGCAACCCTAGGGTTAGTGGCGGAAACGGAAGCAGAAATTGCCGAAGCCCAAGCTAAAGCAGGCTCTGGTGGTTCCTCCAGTGCGCCCCCTGCTCCAGCCCCCCAACAACCGGAACCAGCGGCGATCGCCACTGCAACTGCCACAGAAACAGCCCCTACCCCCAGCAGTAATGGCCATGGCAATGGCAAGGGTAGTGGCAGGATTGTTGCTTCCCCCCGGGCGAAAAAACTAGCCAAAGAATTAAAAGTTGATTTGGCCACCGTGGCTGGCACCGGTCCCCACGGCAGAATTGTGGCCGCCGATATTGAAGGTGCCGCCGGTAAACCCGTCAGTGCTCCCATAGCT
>NZ_JADEWJ010000164.1:0-8644 GCF_015207725.1 Synechocystis sp. LEGE 06083 | reverse complement strand
TTGTCAATCCAGATAGTAATAAACGAAAGTGAGATCGCCAGCATCACCATCAGGGTTGGCACAAACCAGAAGCTGGAATGTAATGAGTCCCACAGTTTAGCGAACTTAGGGTATTTCATCGATGGTAATGTCAATAAGTAAATTGATTTAGCGTTGTCATATTACTCATTCTCAAGCATTATCTTTACCTTTGAAAGCTCTTGATGTTGCTCTTGGCTAAGCGTCGGATACTTGAGATTCAGGTCCTTTAACTGGGTGTAAATGATGCTCGCCACAACTAGACGAGTAAACCATTTGTGATCGGCGGGGATAACGTAGATTTTTATTGGGAGCGCATTAAGATGTGTTTGCCCTAAGATTGCGTCCGAGATATTTGAACAATTATTAATCGCCCTTGCCAAAAAAGATTCAAAAAATCTAACAAGTGGTTCTCATTTAACAAGTAGTTCCCATTTTTCGTAGCCAACGATAATGGGATAATAATCCTGAACAAAAAGAAGCATGTTGGTTATATTTTACTCCATATTCTCGACAGGTCTGCTCCACGACTTTAGATAGTTCAGGATAGTTAATATGGCAGATATTGGGAAATAAATGATGCTCAACTTGGAAATTCAATCCACCCAGTAGCCATGTCATCAAATGGTTATGCCGAGAGAAGTTTACCGTCGTTTCAATCTGATGCACTGCCCACTCTTTCTCAATGAGACTTGCTCCGGCAATTGGTAATGGAAAATCGGCTTCTTCGACCACATGGGCTAGTTGAAATACGACGCTCAGCACTACTCCCAAGGTAACAGCGACTAATCCATAGCTCCCTAAAACTTGCCATAGCCCATGAAATTGTAACGGAATCGCAAAGGCAAGTGAGAAAAATACCAGTTTGCCACCAAAAAATATCACTAGATTACTGGACTTAGGACGTAGATAGCGACGATCGCCAATTTTGCCAGTGATTAGACAATGAAAATCATCATAAAAATGCCACTTAATCGCTAGTAATCCATACAATAACCACAAATAATAATGTTGCCAACGATGGAAGGTTAATTGTGGATGAGAAGGAGAAAGTCGCCCAAAAACCCCCACGTCCACATCCATGTCATAACCAGCAATATTGGTATAAGTATGATGGAAAAAATTGTGCTTCCAATGCCAAATATAAGAACTGCCGCCAATCAAATCTAAGCTCATCGCCATGAGCTTATTAACCCATAGCGAATCGGAATATGCGTGATGTGCGCCGTCATGTTGAATACCAAAACCAATGCCTGCGGTAACGACACCGAGCATGATGCACAAGGGAATTACCTGCCACCATGTTTGAGCCACAAAAACTAATAGAGAATATAATCCGAAAAAGCTAAGCAACAAAATAATGGTTTTCGCATACATTTGTGGGCAATCACGAGCCTTGCGACTAGGATCTTGAAAAAGTTCATCAACCCTTCGTCTCAGTTCCGTCTTAAACCCACTATTCTTGGCAAACTTTAATTTTTTTGCTGCCTCTTTTTCAAGAACCATAGACTGATGAGATTCATTGACTTGCATCCTTTTGTCCCATACTTAACACTCAATCTTGGGTAACCGATCAAGAAGCTCTTTTGTAGTAAATCTAAATCAGTTGTGAGAAAAGCCGTATTCAAAGCCCCACTTTATTAAGGGGGGGATCTCATTTAAAGTTGTTATTTTTCCATTTTATCAATATTTCAACACCATTTCAATATCGTTTTTTCAGAAATAAATTAAATCTACTTGTTCTGATACACTTACACATGCAAATGTATGCGTCGTAACAACATGGCATTGATGGCATTAATTGAAACAATAACCGTCGAAATACCCATCTCTGGACAGACATAATCTAGTGAAGGGTGATCACCTAAAAATCATAACTAACAAAGTCGGAGACCGTCATTTCCCCACGATGCACCTTATCAATTTATTTGTCTTAAACTTCGTTGGCGATCGCCGCAAATTCATTACTTAGCTTGTTCTTTAAAAACCTAAACTTAAGTTGTAGCTAACTGCGGGGAAAGCTGAGGTTTACTGGAGCTACAGCGGAGTGCGTAACAGTATGGGAAAAGTTTAACCCCAAAAATCTCCGCTGGTGAAAGATTAACTATCCAACATAGTCTCACAATCCGCTGTAATCCCAAAAAAACGATCGCACTCGCACTCATTTAAAGTCAACAATTTAGTTGTGTTCCTAGGTATTGATCTATAAAATAATCAGGAGTTGCTGTTGTGGTGAATAACCTACTGTTATAACAATTCCACTAGTCTGAAAGGCAGTTTTCGGGGAGTTTTACATCATATCCGTTACTTTGATCAATCATAGCTTGGGTACATTCTTTTTGCTTAAAGTAATACTCCATTTCGGAAACAGTTGCCGGATCAACATCAACACGGTCAGGTTTATAAGTTTGACGCCAAAGAATCAATGAGAATGTGATCATGCTAAGAATAATTGCAATAATATAGAGTTTTTTCATAGTTTTTAAATGGATACAGCGGAGTGGATAACAGTATGGGACAGGTTTAATTCCAAAAATCCCCGCTGGTAGAAGATTAACTATCCAACATAGTCTCACAGTCCGCTGTAATTAGTTGAGCAACTCGATAGGCGGAATCAATTGCCCCTCCATGCAAGCCATCACCAAGATAGGCTCCCGCGTGGTAAGTATTATTTTCGCCATTCGTTTCAATCACTTCATTACGGTATCGAAAAGACTCAGTAGTATAAAAAGGCGTGTGATGTTCCTGTGTATGAATGATGCAATCTTTTGCGATCAATTCTTCCAATTGGAACGATAAAAAATGATGTTGGTAGGACGAAGAAATCGCGCAAAGTTGATTCAAATAGCCGTTATAACCCCAGCTATTTTTTGTCTGGAAAAAATCAAATTCTGAAGGTGTCTTAACATCATGGGGAGCATACATAGAACTATCGCTATGAACAATGCTGGTTATATAATTTGCTTTCCATGCAGAAAATCGTTTCGCTTCCGCCTCAGTTGGGTCTGCTAATAAAGCCATTACTTTGTCTGGCGGTGTCGCAAATACGACTTTATCAAATTCCTGCATTTCACCTGTCGTTCGTACCACTTTAACCACATCCAAACTTCTGGAAATATGAGCAATCTCTGCATTCAATAAAATCTCACCTTTAAATCGTGCCAAGATTTTTTCGATGTAAGTATATACACCGCCTTTAACCCTGATCCAATCGACTGAAATGTAATCGAGTAACATCGGAATTGCTAACTCTGCGGGGAAATCATCAATCAGTTCAAACGGCATAGAGTAGCTGTACATAACCATTAATTTCAGCCAAGTATTGCGGCTGCAAAGACGTCTTAAGTAAGCCGATAGCGGTTGATCATGGAAATCTCGTGTCTTAGCAAATTGCACTTTTAACCAGACTCCAGCAGAACGGGCGTAGATAGTATCAAGGCGTAAATGTTCGATTAGGGCGTGGAAACCTGAAAAATTCTTATCGATCGCCACTCCCGATAAAAAGTGGTTACCATCTTTGCGAAACATGCCAGAACCAGTCCTGACAGGTTCTAGATCCACCTCTAGCTCTTCCATCAACGTCATAAAGCTATGAAATGCCGTTGGAAATTCAAGCACTCCACTTTCTAAAACTTCATCGCAATCGGCTTGGTTCGGCTTCAGATTTTTGTTCAGTGTCCGAATATGTCCTCCCAATATCGGCTGCCTCTCAAACACAGTAACCTGATGTTCTTCTTTATCGAGCAAATAGGCTGTAGCCATGCCACTAGCTCCGCCACCAATAATCGCGATTTTCATAACTGACCTCGAAATTAATAATAAAAATAATTCACAAATACTTATCTGTTTTAATGTTGCTATTTAGCGATCGCCTAAGATCTGATCGTCAGATAATCGTTGATAGAGCAATGCGCCTGTCCAGACTGTGGGAGCAAAACCCGGATAGCCAGATGAGGCATTACAAAAATAGAACTGTTTAAGGGATGTTTCGTAATTTAATCGCCCCAGCCCCATATTTTTAGGAGTTAAACTAGAGCCGTAGGAATTGCCACTAGGACTCCAACAAAAACGCTCATTTGTGGTGGGGCTACCCGTGATATCAAAGACCATGTGTTTCCTGAAATTTGGCACATAGTTTTTCTCCACAACATCAAGAATAGAATCCAATATTTCTTGTTTTTTCTGCCGATAAGCTTTGGGATCGCTATCCCTTAATTGATTGAAGTAAGCATAATTCGCCACGGTCAAAAATTCTACAATCTGGCAATCTTCGGGGCAGTCCCGACTCGCTGTTGTCAATAAAGTTGGCGTTGTAATCGCAAAACTAGGATTAGAAAAATCATGGCGATCGTACATTTGGGCGAAGGCTTCATTGAGATCCAGATGCCCCGTATGAAAGAGATTCCACTTGCCAAAACCGTAGTCCCGCAGATCAATATCTTTAACGACGCAGTACGCCATAAAGTTTGATGCCGAATATTCATAGTCCAGTTTGCGACGCACAGTTTTCGAGAACTTTTCGATCCCAATCATCTTGGCGGCTCTTTTGGGATCAATATTGCAAATCACAGTTTCACCCGTAAATTCATTGGTTTGGTGGGTGGTGAGATTGATTGCCTTAACGCCAGTCACCGTTTTATCTGTAATTCTAAAATTCGTGACTTCATGGTTGAGCAGCACCGCGCCCCCGTGGGATTCGATCACTGTAACCAACGCATTGATCACACTTTCAAACTGTTGGGTGGGATAAAAAGCCCCTGCTTGATAACCTCGGAATAAGGCGACCCACGCATAAAATGAGAGTTGATTTGGTGGCAGTAAAAAATCTGGCCATTGTAGAGCTAATAAGGTTTGGGCAGCTTGGGGCAACTGAAACTTATCAAATACATCTTGAAGAGTGCTATGGAGATACTGGACAGCACACAATACCTCACTTGGATGTTGGAGTAGCTCCACGGGCTTGATTGGCGGCGATAACTTTTTTAAACCTGCACCAGTTTTTTCTACATCATTGATGAATTTGCGCAGGCGATCGCCATGGTCAGGGAACAGTGTAGACAATCGTTGGATTAGTTCTTCTGGTTCCGAGGGAATGTCCAAGGCATAACCCGGCATTCGCATATGGTCAAAGCCCTTGGGGTCGTACCGCTCAAAGGTTATTTCTTGATCCAAGCCCAGTTTTTTGAGGACTTTGTTAACCGTTTGCCCTGCGCCGCAATCCCAGACATAGTGAAATTGCGCGTTAAACGTATATTTCTTCGCCATCGTAAAGGTATGTCCATAACCCCCTGGATGCTCATGGGCTTCGAGAATTTGCACAGTTTTGCCAGAGTTTGCCATCAAAGCCCCAAAGGTCAATGCTGATAAACCACTGCCGACAATTAGATAATCTGGTTTCATCTCTCGATTTCCTCAAATAAATATTAACTAGCTAGATGGCCAATCTTTAGCAATAAATTGTGATTTTATTTGCCCAAACATCATTGGCGATCGCCACTGATCCATTGCTTAGCTTGTTCTAGTTCCCCATTCGGAAACAATTTAAATTTAGTGGGAATTAGCCATTTAAAAGCCCAGGTCATGGCGCGCAACCAACCTACATCAGTGACCACCGCAATTTTTTCCCATTTATTCCAATGCGCTAACCCAAATTTGCCATCATCCCAAAGCGCCATCATCGAAAAGTTACTGAATTTATTGCCAACATGATAGAGAATACGTATTTTTCATATTTGGTGATCTTTTCTTCCACCATCGGTATATGTCGGATGTGCTGGTGAATCGTCTCGTCGTAAAGGTTGTCATTCCCCAATGTACTGGCCAAAATCGGGCGTGGTGACCAGCATTCTTGCAGTGTCTATTAGTCTTGGACATACATAGCGGGTTGCTCCACTCTGTAAGGTCTTCACGATGCTATTCAATTGGCAAAGTGTTGACGAATCATTGCTACGAGTTGAGGCTCGGTCAGATTATCAACCGTTTCAACCCCAACAATCTTTGCGCCGATGTGATTTTTTTCCAGACGCTTTTGCAGTTCATGCTTAGCGACACCTGGCCCTACGATCAAAATCGAACTTGCATCACGAATATATCGAATGATCTCGTCGTAGTAAGTATTGAGTTCTGCGGTCAGCACCTTCTGACGGCTGTAATCTGCGGGTACTTGAAGGGCTTCATAGGAGCCTTTCAGGGGTGAATCCCCAGTCCGTTGGAGCTGTTTTTCCGCATCTGCGAGGATCTCGCTGATCTTTTCTCCTTGCTCTGTAACCGTCACGATAGTCGCCTTGTTTTGGTCGATCCATAGTCCTATTTTTGTATTCATTTGAGACAGAGGTGGGTCAGTCCGATGACTCGCTTCGTGCTCTAGTCGCCCCAGGGTGTGCTCGATCACGTGGGCTAATTTCTCGGCAGCCCCGTCAACAGCATGGTCTAGGGTCTCTGCCTGATGGCTTGCCGCGAGGGGTTGGTGTCCTGTGAGACGGGCTTCGATCATGCAGCGCATATTGTCATGGCCGTCCTTCTTGTCGCTGTTCTCATCGCTTAGGTGAACATCAACGTTAGTCAGGCGATCGCCGAATTGGCTTAGACTCTCTTCCACCACACCAGTGAAATGAGTGGCCAGTGCTTCGTGACCTTCGATGTTATGGCCGGTATGAATTTGGATTTTCATGATATTCTCCCGCTTGAATTTTGATTGGCTTAATATTCAGAGTGAGTGATGCGATCGCCATTTTTTTTATAAAAAGAAACTGAAATCAAATTATCTCAAACCCAGTCAACGCTTCGACATTTTGTCGGAAAGCGATTAAGGCATGATTAGATTGATACTCGACCAGACCGGAGAAGATATCCTCGGAGACTTCCCGGGACACAACGGTTTTGATTTCAAAATTAGTGTTATAGCTGACCATATCTCCCCGACGGTTGCCATGGCGACCTGCGCCTTGAGCTTGGGAGATAGTATAACCAGTTACTTCTAAGTCTTTCAGCAGATTGATAATACGACCTTGCAAGACGTTTTCACCAATGATAATAACCAATACAGCCGTTTCAATAGGTGGGGATGAGGCGGACATGGGCAATTCTCCAAAATAAAGATTTAATTTCGTCACCGAAGTGGCTTTCAATAGCGCAAGATAGCAGCGATCGCCTCTTGCGTGGATAAACCAGCTTCCAAGTCGGCTTCTGGTTCAGATGGAATTTCAAAGCCATGATTCAACACTGTTACCTCCATATTTCAATCCGTCACCGAAACGCCTTAACCTGTCAAATTTCACCTTCATGGATTTGTCCTATCGCAGCTTATTTTTCTGTAATTCCCACAGCGGCTTCAGCATCGAGTCGGGCGGCGATCGCCGCTAAGGTTGCTTCTTCGGCTTCATCCATGGCCGCCATTGCCAAGAAGGTCATGGTAGCGGCATAGTCTTCAGCTTTATCGGCCCGATGTTCGAGTTTTTCAGCTTCACGATTAGCTTTCCATTCTTCAATATTCGACATCAGCTCAGATTCTTTTTCTTCCAACTGGGTTTTGAGCTTTGCCCGGTAATCATCAAATTCTTGTTTTTTTTCATCCAGATTTGTCTTTGCTTTATCGAGGGTAGATTGAATCTCAGTTTGAGTTTTTTTCGGTAAAGATTGAATATTTTTCTTTAGTGAATTCAGACGATCTTCCACCGCTTCCAAATTGTCGTGGAGTTGCTTGGTAAAGTTATCAATTGCAGTACTCATGATGTTTCCTCTAATGTGTTAAATCGATTAAAATAGCGAATTTCTTTGCCTTGTTTCAGGTCGGTAAAAGTGCTTTTCCTACTAACAGTTTCACTTACAACGTTGACCCTGCCCCCACTGCCAATTGCGAATTTCTGGTAAGTCTTGACCATGTTGATTGATGTATTGTTTGTGCTGAATCAGTTTGGCTTGCATCGCTTGCTTTAGGTCAGCCCCTTTAGCTCCTAACTGCGGCAGGCGATCGCCCACGTCTATTACCAAATGAAAGCGATCAAGATCGTTCAGCACCGTCATATCAAAGGGTGTCGTGATCGTCCCTTCTTCCTTGTAGCCCCGCACATGGATGTTGACGTGGTTGGTGCGGCGGTAGGTCAATCGGTGAATTAACCACGGGTAGGCATGGAAGGCAAAAATCACGGGTTTATCTTGGGTAAAAAGCGCGTCAAAATCCTGATCACTCAACCCATGGGGATGTTCCCTTTCCGGTTGTAGTCGCATCAGGTCAACGACATTCACCACGCGGATTTTTAGGTCGGGCAAATGCTCCCTCAGAATCGAAACGGCGGCAAGGGTTTCTAGGGTTGGCACATCGCCACAGCAAGCCATGACCACATCGGGTTCACCGTCGCTACTCGCCCAGTCCCAAATACCAATGCCTGCAGTGCAATGCTTGACAGCTTGCTCCATCGTTAGCCATTGGGGGGCTTGATATTTGCCTGCAATGACCACATTGACGTAGTGGCGGCTGCGCAAGCAGTGATCCCAAACCGAGGCACTGTCCTTTTAAGGAGTGAAGTGGCAAAAGCCTCTACAGGTAAGTATTTCTGCAATTTCGACAGGGCGGTCAATGAAGCCCATGGCCATAGCCGGAGTGGTATTTTTTCCCAGACTTCCATGA
>NZ_JADEWJ010000163.1:0-8677 GCF_015207725.1 Synechocystis sp. LEGE 06083 | reverse complement strand
TATAGTTATCGGCCAGGACGGGTAAGCGATGAATATCCATATAACTTGGGGTTTGCAGACTGAATGGTTATGCCCATCCTAACCGTGCCAAGGCTAACCAAAATTACAATTCCCAAGCCACCACTTTACCCTTGAGGCTGTGGCCCCACCAAGGACTGTTATAGGCAGAAGTTTGCAAAGCCCCCCTCTGTAAAGTCCAAGGCAGACCGGGATCAAACAAAATTCGCGGCGGATTAACCTGGGATAGGCCCAAGCATTGCCGGGGATTGGTGCTCAAGGCCCGCCACAGTTCAGTGGGGGTTACGAGACCCTTTTCCACTAACCCTTGCCACAAACAGGGCAAAACCAATTCGTAGCCGATCGCCCCGGGGGGAGTTTCCGCAAAGGTCTGGGTTTTTTCTTCATAGGTAAAGGCTTGGTGGTCCACCGCAATGGCATCAATGACACCGTTTTTAATTCCGTCAATCAGCGCTAAGCGATCGCCTTCGTTGCCTAGGGGAGGGTCAAAGCGCAGATTAGGATCATAGTGGGGCGTGTGGGGCGGTAAACCATGGGCGATCGCCTCGTTACTGAGCAAAAGGTGGTGCCAATTGACGCTGGCAGTGCAGTTTAACCCCTGACTTTTGGCTTGGGCAATTAGTGCGACTCCCCGAGCAGTGGAAATACGCATCAGATGTACGGGGGTCGGATAATGGGGTAACAACTCCAACAAACTGGCGATCGCCGCCGCTTCGGACATCACCGGATCCGGTGGCAGCCCCAATTGAATCGCCAACGGCCCTTCCCGCATCACCCCATTACCCCGCAGGGAACTATGGAGGGGAACTAGGGCTAGAGGCTTGCCGACCATGGCCCCATATTCCAAAGCCCGCTGTAATAGGCGCCAATCTGCAATGGCCCCTCCATCGCTGAAACCAATTACTCCGGCTTGGCTTAATTCTCCCCACTCAGTCAACTGTTGACCTTGGTTGCCTTGGGTGACGCTTCCCCACCAGTGGCATTGGACTGTGGCCCCATCTTCCCCCTGTTCCTGAGGATGGGCATTTATCCCCGCCATCTGATTTAACCTTTGCTCCAACCACTGCAAAGTTTGGGGTCGGTCCAGGGGCGGATCCATGGTGGGTAAAATGGCAATGTCCCTAAAGCCGCCGGCGATCGCCGTTTGCAGTAATTGGCTGAGGGTTTCCCGGTCTTCGTGGCCAGGCTCACCGCTGTAGCTATACAGGTCTGCCAGACTGGGGGCCAAGAGTAAATTCTCTCCGGGGATCACCACCGCATCCGTTGGTATGGGGTAAGAATCATCCTCTACGGCCACAATGGCCTTGCCCCGTACCATCACCGTCACCCGTGTTTCCGTGCCCTGTATGGGATCTAGGCAACGAACCTGGGGTCGACATTGCGTTTCCATTTAACCTTTTAACCTCGGGGGAACGACGCCACAAAAATCCCCCTAAAATCCTAGCAAAGTTGGGCAACCTTTCCGGATTCTGGGGGTTAACTGTACTTTTTATGCTTGGTCAATCAAGGGCTAGTCTTCAAAGGCGATCTCCACCCCTTTTTCTGTTTGACCATGTTCAACAATATCGAGCCCCACTTTTTCCTGGGACGGTTTTACCCTTAACATGCCCCAAAGGTCTAGTAGGTAGAAAAGGAAAAACATGGTGATGAAGGCCCAAAAGGGGATCACCAAGGAGCCAACGATCTGGGCACTGAGTTTATGTTCAACGTTGGTGCTAAAAATGCCCACGGCAATACCGCCCCAAATGCCGCATAAACCGTGCACAGGCCAAGCTCCCACCCCGTCGTCAATACGTAGACGGTCTAACAGCTTCGTGCCCAGCACTGACAAAACGCCTGCCACCACCCCAATGGCGATCGCCGACCAGTTACTAACGGTGTCACAACTGGCGGTAATGCCCACCAGACCGCCCAAAATGCCATTGAGGGTCACCAGTAAGTTGGCTTTATGTTTGGCTTCCGTAATCCAGTCGAAGGCGAGGGCTGCCAATCCTCCCGCCGCTGCGGACAGGGTGGTGTTCACCGCAATTAACATGGTGGTATTGGTGTTTAGAGCCCCCACAAAGGCCAATTGACTACCGGGATTAAAGCCATACCAGCCCACCCAGAGAATAAACACCCCCAGGGAACTGGAAGTAATCCCCTGGTAACCTAGACTGTTAATTTTGTTGCCCTCAAAACGGCCAATGCGGGGCCCCATCACCACCACGGCGGCCAGGGCAGCAAATCCCCCCACCGCGTGCACCAGAATGGAACCGGCAAAATCATGGAATCCCAATTGGTCAAGCCAGCCTCCCCCCCACTTCCAGTGGCCACTGATGGGATAGACCAACCCGGTAATGACAGCGGAGTAAATTAGGTAGGCTTTGAAATACATCCTCCCCATTACCGCCCCGGAGACAATGGTGGCCGCCGTGGCCGCAAAGGCTGCTTGGAACAACCAATCCACTTGGGGGCTGAGGCCTTCAACGTTGTTTGGGGTGTTGGCAATGCCAAAGCCACTCCAGCCAAAAAAGCCACCCAACACTGGGGTTTCTCCGTACATTAGACTGTAACCAAAGAGGAAGTAAAGTAATACTCCCACACAAACATCAAAAGTGTTCTTAAAGAGCACATTAACTGTATTTTTGTGGGAAGACAGTCCCGCCTCCAACATGGCAAAGCCAGCCTGCATGAACAGTACTAAAACCGCTGCGGCCAGTAAGAATAGATTATTAACTGCATAGGTAACTTCTGCAATGGAAATGGTTTCTGTTTGGGCCTGGGCCACCCCGACAAATAAAAATGCCAGCATAGCGCCCAGGGCATAACGGGCAAGGGGAAAAATTTTGAGTTTCATTGCCTGTACTAAATCAACTCCCTGGAAAAAGTGAGATTTTTCTTAAGATTGCATCTTAGGAGGGAATGAATTGTTCACCACCAACTTTTGTCACCGTTTGCCCACAATTTATAAAATCAGGAAAAGCAGTACGCCGATGATATTTGGGTTCCACTCTAGTGAGTAGGGGGAAGTACACGCTAAACTGGGAAGGAGAGGAATTGATCCTCTTCTGGAAAGCTTGCATTGGCAGGAACGCTCTATGGGACCAGCTTCCCTCCTGGTGGTAGATGACGATCCCGATAATTTTGATGTTATTGATGCCCTCCTAGCGGATCGGGGTTATGAGCTTAACTACGCCGACAGTGGCCAACAGGCCATTGACAGTCTAGATACCTTTCAGCCAGACCTCTTGTTACTCGATGTTATGATGCCGGGGCTGAGTGGCATTGAGGTTTGCCGAGCGGTCCGTGCTTCGGCTCGGTGGCGTGCCCTGCCAATTATTATGGTTACGGCCCTAGACAGTAAACTCAGTTTGGCCAATTGTTTGGCGGCGGGGGCCGATGATTTTATTTCCAAGCCTTTGAATGGTTTGGAATTGCAAGCCCGTATCCAGGCCATGTTGCGCCTGAAGCACCAGTACGATGCCCTAGGGAATTTACTGCAACAACGGGAATCGATGGTGCACATGATTGTCCATGATTTGCGTAACCCCCTCACCAATTTGATTTTGGGGATACAAATTTTGCAGAGGGGCCATTATGATCCTCCCTTGCCCACAGAAAAGCTCGGTCGCCTGCTTCATGCCGGGCAACAAATCCAGCATTTAGTGGACGATATGTTGGTGGTGTCCAAACAGGAGCATGGCAAAATTCGCCTGGACTATCAAGAAGTGGACCTGTTGGCATTGGTTGCAACTGTGCTGGATGATTACGAGGCGATCGCCAGCCAAAAGCAATTGACCCTAGTAAGGGAATGGGAAGACAGACCCCTGGTTGCCAAAATAGACCCCCCCATTTTCCAGCGCATTATCAGCAATTTGCTCAGCAATGCGATTAAGTTTTCCCCTACGGGTGGCAAAGTAGAGGTGGCGATCGTCACGGAGGACAAGAATAAAATCACCATCTGCTTCATTGACCAAGGGCCAGGCATTAAGGACGAACTTAAACTAAAAATTTTTGAGCCCTACGAAGTGGGCACCATCATGCCCAACATTGCCCAAATTGGCTTGGGTCTGGCATTCTGTAAGATGATGAGCGAAGCCCATGGCGGTGCCATCACAGTGCAAGATAATCAACCCAAGGGAGCCATTCTTTCCCTGACATTGCCCCAACATCCTCCGGTGCCGATCGGTTGGGTGCCCCATGGCCAATGGGGGGAAGCGGCGGTCGATAACAGTAAAGAAGGGGGCCACAGGATTACCAAGGTCAACTCCGACCAAGGGCCGGTGGGTTTAGAGTAGATTCACAATTCGACAAACACTAGCAACTATGCCAGCGGAGGGCAGATTTTATTATGTTTAAGCATTGCCTCATTTGTACAGATTTTTCCGATGGACTGCAACGACTAGCGGGCTTTGTGGAAGAACTTTCCCTCTGTGGCATCAGTAAGCTAATTTTTCTCCACACCGTTTCTGTCTGGGAAGATGAGCACCTGGCCAATGTGGATGAAAGTAAGCTCAAGGAAGCCAAAATTTATCTGGAATCCCTAGTGGGTCAGGTGCCGGCAGGGGTGGAAGTGAAGGTGGAAGTATCCTCCGTGCGATACCTAGATTTGGTGAACCAGTTGGTGGAAAGGGAAGCCATTGATGTGATTATTAATGGCATGCCGGTGCGGAGCAATTTGGAGTCAAAGCTTTTCGGTAGCCACACCCTTTCCTTGGCCAAGTCCACCAAGGTACCGGTGATGATCCTACGGCCCCAATTGATCACCACCTACACGGTGGAAGAAATGGCTTTGCGCTGTCAACATCTCTGGCGAAATTTACTGGTGCCCTATGATGCCAGTTCCGCTGGTAACTATCTGGTGGAAAGGTTAAAAACTTCCTTAGAAAAGGCCCCTCCTGGTAAAGTGCAGTCCTGTTATTTTCTCTCTATTTTGGAAGATGGTATCCGTCGTCCAGAACTGATGGAAAATCGTCGTCAGGAAGCTGAGGAAAAATTGGCCATGCTGAAACAGGAATTTAGCTCCCTAGTGCCGGATATTGTCACGGAAGTACGCCATGGTAGCCCTGTACAGGAAATTCTCGACACTGCCTTTGTTAATGATATTACGGCGATCGCCGTGGCTAGTCACCGGACTACATTGTTGGATTGGACAGTACCTAGTTTGACGGATAACATTTTGAATCGTAGTTGGTTTCCCCTCCTATTTTTCTCCCCCAAAGGTTAGGGAAATGCTCAAAGTTCCCCCTTTAAAAGGGGGATTTTACACTGACCATGTAATTTCCCAAAGAGCATCTAAACAACAACTTCTCCAAATTTCAGACTGGTTTTAAAGAAGAATTGCACTTAAACCAAGCCCCAACCCCTAGTTACCCTGATTAGCAACGAACTGGTTAACTAGAGCTATATCAATGTCTAACTCTTGAGCAATTTCTGTGGTCGTTAGTCCCAGCTTTCTCAGCAGGGGAATAGTTTCCAATTTGCCTTTGAGCAAGCCCCGCTGTTCTCCTTTAAGCAAGCCCTGCTGTTCTCCTTCCTGTAAAATCTCTTGATAAACGGCTGATTCCTTCATAATTTCGCTCCTTAAAATCGTTTTGATAAACTCTGGCGACAGCACAAGTCCTCCAAAAACAGAGGTTGCTGTCATCAGGTTCGCCTTGACTCGACGATCTCTAATCCGGTCCAAAGCCGTTGCCACCTCCTTCAATTTTACTGTCGGGTCAGGGTTTTGGGTCAATATGGCCAGAGGCAATAACCCTAGGCTTTCCATAAATATGTCTGAAGATTGCTCCCAGAGCCGAATAACTTGATAGCAATGTACTGTCTCCCCCAGCTGAAAACTGTCTTGATAAACTAAATCGCTGCTACTAGGTTTTAGATAGACAACAAACTGATACATTGTTTTCTGGGGAAAGCGACGATAAACCCGGACTCGATAGTCCAACATCCGAAAGCCCATATTTTCGTCCGGTTCCGTTTGGAATTCCAAATGCAAAACCAGATCATCAGACTGTTCCAGAATCAGGGAATCAGCCCGAATTGGTTCCAGGGAAAGTTCCGTTGGACTCAGTTTGGTTAATTTGATTGGTCGTCCTAGCAACCAAGCTGCATAGTCTTCGGAAAAAGATTCTGCGAGAAATTTACAGAGGTTGTCAAACATAATCAAGCCAAAACGTCTTTGCCGTTGTCTTCCGGTGTGAGATGGATCCCGTTCAAGAAATACTTGATGCCGCTTTCGTCAATGATATTACGGCGATCGCCGGGGCTAGTCACCGGACTACGTTGCTGGATTGGACGGTACCTAGTTTGACGGATAACATTTTGAACCGCAGTTGGTTTCCTCTCCTGTTTTTCTCTCCCAAAGGTTAACAGTAATTAGAGAAAAACAAAGTCTAGCCAGCTAAATTTTCCTACACACAGATACGAAAAAATCCCCACCTCTACAAAACGAAAGTGGGGATATTGCTTATGGGAAAACTGAGGCTTAAATTACAGCATTCAGATCCACACCAAAAATATTCGCTTGGGCGATCGCCTCGGGAGATCCGGCGGCAAAAACGCTGGAGGAAAGCCAATTCCAATCGGAACTAGAGTTCCAAATACCAATTTGGTTAGTGTCAAGGTTCTGCCACAGCACTTGATTGATACCCTGTACGGTTTCCGCCGCTAGGGCCTGCCAGTTGCCCAGGTTATTCTCAAAGGCTTCCCCTAGGTATTTAATTGGGGTTGTTAAGCCATCCCCGGTTTGGGCGTAGTAATTACCCAGGATGCCTTCCAGCAGACTAACATTGCCCTTGGTTTCCACATTTGTCAGGCGATCGCCTAACAGTCCATCTTCATTAAGGTCAATTTGGAAGGTAACTTCCGCCGCAAGGGTTTTAAAGGAATCAGGAGTCCAGGTTTGAGAAGACAACCAGTTCCAATCAGCATCAGCATTCCACAGCCCAAATTGGTCAGTGTCAGAATTTTGCCAGAGGACTTGATTCATTCCGTCCACAGTTTCCGCCTCCAGAATTTGCCAATTACCAAAGGTGCCGGCTACCAAGGGCTGGTCTTCATACTTCAGGCTCACTTCCATGCCATTGGGCAGTTCAACAAAGAACAAACCATCTTTAGCCACGGTCCCAATCTCGTTGGCGATGGGATCAATTACCGTATCTTCCCGGAAAGCTAGATTTTGAATGCGGGTATCAAATGCCGGGGCAGTGTCCGCTTGGTTGAAAGCAGTGGCGGGGGTATTGAAGTTGGCCGCCAAGTATTCGGCCAGGGCATCCTGCTCAGAGCCATCGGGGGCAAAGGTGGCTAAGCCGGTTCGGGGAGCATCGGCAGCTAAGCTCAAATCAACTAAGTTAGCAGATTCGCCACTGGGGAAGGGATAACCATCGCCACCGCCAGCGAGAAAGCCCAGGGTAACCATGCGGAAGGTTCGGCTGGGATCTCCCAGCAATTGACCATCTTTAACCACCACATCTAGGTCTTTGCCGGTTTCATCTTCAATCGCCAGGGAAAGAACACGGCTGCCTGGGGCCCGGTTGAGGTCAAAACTGAAAGCAAAACCACTAACTTGGGGAAAACGACCCTGTTGGTTACTGCCATCGCTGGCCGCTATGCCGTGTTCCACTAAGGCCAATAATTCAGCGGCCGTTACAGTGATCAAACTTAGTCCATTGTTGAAACTAAGGGCATTGGCAATGTCCGTTTCGGAAATCCCCCCTTCCGGTTTAACCACATTGCCATCGGCATCGGTAACCGCTTCGTTGGGCAGCCGCTCCGGTACCCCAGTGCCCCCAGCGGGAACGACAACTCGACCAATATCATCCCGGATGCCGCCGCCATTTTTGAGGGAAATGACAACGGAGGAATCAATGGTTTTGGCGATCGCCAGGTTGGCATCAGCGGTGAGGTTACCGAGGTTGGTTTCCTGTTGGCGGACTGCGGGTCGCAGACCTTCGAGGTAAACATTGGATAGCCCAAAGACATTACTTTCTTTGGCGACGATGACTGTGCGCAGTTGGTCCACAATGGCTTGGACTTCTTGATCTATCAGACCGGCGGCATTTAGATCTGCTACACCTTGGTCATCGGTGGCATAGGCTCCACTAATTAGGGGATCATAGCTTTCGGGAATAATTACCCCCTCCGCATCAAAGTCAATTACAAGGCGGCCCACATATTTATAATTGCCGTCGGTATTAACCACTGCCACAGGGTTACCATCGGCCCCGGTTTTGATGATGGGGTAAATTCCCTGGGCCGTATCCCCCGCCCGCAGGCGATCGTTTTCATCCACCAAGCGGGTATTGGAACCACCGGCCACAATGATGTCCACATTGCTGAGGCGGGAAGCCAATTCCTGCTCAATCGCAATCTGTTGCATATGGGCCAGCAAAATGACTTTGTTCAACCCGGGATTGGCCAACAATAAGGCATCCACATCCGCTTGGATAATGGCTGCGAGGGCATCCAACTCTGCCGCAGTGGGAGTGCCACCAAAGGGACTGGGCAAAATTCCCACATTACCTGGACTAGAAATTGTCCTCAGGGTTGGGGTGGCGGCCCCCACAATGCCAATTTTTTCCCCGTTAACGGTGATGACGGTGCTGGCGGCAATTTTACCGGGGATGGTACTGGCTTCCTGACCATCCGCTGTGAGCAAAGGGGTTAGATTGCCATCGGT